>JALYIB010000340.1 GCA_030775965.1 Acidobacteriota bacterium
ACTGCGTAGCCAGCCTTGCGGATTTTTCGCAGATCGGCGCGCATCTCTTCCCATGTATGCCCGAGCGTGGACGCTTTGACCTCGTCCGGATACTTGTCGAATAACCGCTTCTGCCGGGCAGTTGGAAGATTGGCCAAAATCACCTTATAAGCGCTGCCGCGGAATATCAGCATGGGTCGGCCCCTACCGAATCCTACAAGGCTCAAATCACTCGCGTGTTCGTGATGGATCGCGACCAGATGATCGCCGAACATTTTAACCAAGATTACGTCCGCCCCCACTCGATTACGCAGATCCCGAATCAACGGGATGCTGACTTGGAGGAGTGGATCTCCGATGCGGATGAAGTAATCTAATTCGATGATTTTGGGCCCGAGTGAATACCCTCCCGCGAAGCGGGTCAAAAATCCCTTTTCGTTTAACTCGCGAATGTAACGATAGGCTTGAGGTCTACTACAACCCAACTTCGTGTTGATCTCTTCCGCCGTGAGAAGGGAAGTTCCAGAGTTAAAGAATTCAAGGATACTCAGGACTTTTGCTACGCTGGACATATCTTTTTTTTATTCTACAAGCTCCGGCGTGTCGCCAGAGTAAAACTTGATGGCGTCGCTTCGTTCCGCCGCACGCCGGCATAGGCTCCAAACAACCCGGACCGCGGTTCTAGCCTCAATCCTGACCTTGGATCTGCAACCTTTAGGCCGCGTCAGGGTATCCGGAGAGAAAAGTGCATCCGGCCGCCACTGGTACGTATCGAGATTATAGGCAGGGATCTTACTGCCTGGAGAGGGCTGGCCCGGTCCTTCAAAGCAACCGCGCGGCGAAGAAAGCGCGAAGGTAAAGATTCCGCCCTGTCCCGCCATCATCAAAAAAAGACAGCTCAGGTGAGAGCTAGCAGTCGTAAATCCACTTTATGAGCCTGCCCTGTTTTTGACCACCGCAATCTGCGGCCCGCGTCGAAGAGCCCAGCAAGCCAAGCCGAGGCCGAACAACCATCCCGTCCCCGGCTCGGGCACGTTGGCGGCAGGTGCGTCGATGAAAGTGAGTAACGTCTGCGTCGACACGTCCCCCGGCGTAATGAGCACCACGGCGGTATCGGTGGCCGCGTCGAAGCTGATCAGCCGGTCGTTCGGAAAGGTGGAGACGCTTAGCAGAATGCTCCCCGGCTGAAGAAGTTCCGTGATGGTGGCAAATCCATCCGGCAACTGAATCGCGGGAGAGCACTCGCCCACCGGAACCACCACGGTTCCGGCTTGTCCGGCGATCGTGAAGTTCGCTACTCCGCTCAACGAGCCCGCCGGGCTATCGTCCTTGCAGATCTCGATGATCCCTGCCTGCGCGCGGCCCGCCAAGCCAACCAACACAATTGCGCTCCACAATAATCGATAGCTCATTGTTCTCACCTGCTCACATTCGTGAAATAAATTTCTATGGCACCCACGCCCACAATAGCGGTCACGCTCTGAGCGGTGAGATCGATGCTCCCCTGTTGGCTGACTGGTAGGACGCTGATGGCCGAAACCACCGTGGCCGGAGAAAACAGCTCCGTGATAGTGACCGCTGTACCCACCGGAAATAAGCCCTTCTGAACGCAGTAGCCAGCCGGAACCACAAAACTCGTGCCGTTCATCGTAAACGAGAATCGAGTCCCCGCTGTGACGCCCGCTCCGGCGATCTTACAGACCTTAACCAGACCCAATCCGCCCGCGGTGTTGGTAAAGTCCACCTCGGTGAGCCCCGTGCCCACGGTTACGCCGGCCGTGCCCGCGGATAGATCGGTGGCGCCTTGGCGGTCCGCGGGAAGCACGCCGATCGCGGACACCATCGTGCCTGCCGACGGGTTCTCTGCCACGATTATCGAGGTGCCCACGGGGAAGGCGGCTGCCGCGACGCACGATCCCGCCGCAACCGTGACCGGAGTTCCGCCTACGTTAAACGAAAAGCTCATGCCGGTGGTGACGCCCGCGCCGCCCAGTTTGCAGACTTCAATTGTCCCCAGCGGAATGGCGGAAACGACAGTATTCACGAAGGTCGCCACCGTCTGCGCTCCGGCGTTCACGCTCACCGTGGCCGTCCCGGCGCTGAGGCTGTTGCTGACCAGCAACCCGGCCGGCAACGTCGTTACAGAAGTCATCGCCATACCGGGCGAAGCGGTTTCCGCAAGGAACACGGCGCCCACCGGCATAACGAGTGGCATGCTACAGGAGCCGCCTGGCGCGGGGCCTGCCAGAACCGTCAGCGCATTTCCGCCGACGCTAAAGCTGAAGGGCTTCCCCACCGCAACGCCTGCCCCCGCGACTTTGCAGATTTGCAAAAAGCCGGTGTCTGGCAGGACCGGGATGACGGTGTCGAGGAAAGTCGCGATCGTCTGCCCCCCGCCATTCACCATCACGGTAGCCGCGCCCGCACCCAGATCGCTGCTGACCAGTGACCCGTCCGGCGAGCTCGTAACGGCCGCGAGCGTAGTTCCGGAAGGCAGTGTCTCGAGGATGCTTACGGCGCCCGCCGCTTCGAGCAGCGCCGCACTGCATGATCCCCCTGGCGCAGGACCTGCAGCTACAACCACCGGAGTGCCCGCAACGCTGAAGGTGAAGTTGGTTCCCACGGCCACGCCGGCGCCGGCGACTTTGCAAATCTGCAGAAATCCCGTCGTCGGGCCGGCCGGAATGGTATCTACGAAAGTCACGATAGTCTGCCCACCGTTTTGCACCGTCACGGTAGCCGTGCCCGCAGCCAGATTGCTGGCGACTAATAACCCACTTGGCAGAGTGGAGACGGCCGTTAACACGGTGCCCGAGAGTAGGGTTTCTGCGATGCTTACTGGACCGGCGGGCTCGGCGAACGCCGCGCTGCAAGCGCCCCCCGGCGCGCTTCCGGCGGGAACCGTCAGCGGAGTTCCCGCTACCAGAAATACGAAATTGGTTCCCGGCGCGACTCCGGCGCCAGCGACTTTGCAAATCTGCAGAAATCCCGTGGGCGGCGCTGGAATTCTCGTATTCTCGAATATCACCGCCGTCTGCGCCCCTCCCGCAATCGTCACCGTAGCCTGGCCCGCCGCCAGGTCGCTGTTCAGCAGGGATCCGTCCGGCGTGACGCTGACCGCTGTCAACTGCAAGCCGGTGTGAGGAATTTCGCTTATGCTCACCGGACCGTCTGGCAATTCCAGCAGTCCGCTGCAAGAGCCCCCCGGTGCCGGACCCGCCGGGACGACGACAGGACTCCCCGCCCCCAGGAACGTGAAGCTGGTTCCGTCTACCACGCCCGTCCCCGCAACTTTACAGATCCGCAGGAAGCCCGTGAGAGGCGTTACGGCGTCGGTAAAGGTGACGATCGTTTGTGCTCCCGCGATCACCGTGACCGTCGCCGTGCCCGCCCCCAAATTGCTGGCGGTCAGTAATCCAGCGCTAGGAAAGGTAGAGACGGCCGTCATCACTGTACCGCCGGGTAGCGTTTCTGCAATAGGCACCTGACCGGCCGCCAGCGTCAGTGGCGGACTGCATGTCCCCGCGCTGGGCGGGCCCGCCGCCACCGTAATCGGCGTTCCCGCCACACTGAACGTGAAGTTCGTACCCACCGTGACGCCGCTCCCGGCGATCTTGCATATTTGCAGGAAGCCTGAGTTGGGAGGCGGTGGAATGGTGTCCACAAAAGTGGCGATGGTCTGGCCTCCGGGATTCACGGCCACGACGGCGGTGCCCGCCGCCAGATCGCTGCTGATCAATAACCCGGCGCCCGGCAGAGTACTCACCGACGACAAAGTAGTGCCGGATGGTAGGGTTTCAGCAATCGTCGCCGGCAAGGCCGGAACCACCAGTGCGGGACCGCAAGATCCTCCTGGTCCGGCACCCGTCGGAATGGACAACAGAATTCCCGCGACATTGAACGAGAAAGACGTTCCTTGGGCCACGCCGCTTCCGGCAACTTTACAAACCTGCAGCGTACCCTGGCAGGCAGTCGCTGCGTTGGTATCCATGGTCACGGCGCCGTTGAGCGCATAGCTGCCGCCGCTTACGCTCGCGCCGGTGGTTATCGTGATGGATGTCAGCGCGAAAATGTTTCCGGCAAACTGCGTGCCTGTGCCTAGCGTCGCCGAACTACCTACTTGGAAATACACACCGCAGGGCGAGCCGCCGCTGAGGATCACCGCCGAATTGGGGGCCGTCGTAAGCGTGCTGCCTATACGAAAAACAAAGACCGCATTGGGATCTCCCAGGGCGTTCAGGTGGAGAGTCCCCGTCAGTTGCGCCGACGTGTCAAAGCAATACACTCCGGGCGTCAGCGTCACTGTACCCAGGTCCGTGCCCGTCAAGTTGACGGTACACGCTTCGGCGGCTAGAAAATTGTAAGCTGCGAGAGCATCCACTTGAGCTTGCGCCGCTGTCCCATCGGCCGCATGTATCGTGCCGCTCACCGTCCCCGGCGGAAAACCCACGATGGCACTGCCCGGGCTAACGCCCGCATCTCCGATGATGGCCGTGTTCCCGGTATTGGTGACGGTCGAGGCGCCCAGGACACCAAAGCTCCGCGCCGTGCCCATAGGAGGTGCCGTCTGCGCCCATCCGCGGTCCAGGCAGCAACACGAAAGCAACAGGACGGCTGCTATCAAATCCTGAAAAGAACGTTTGCCGCAAACCATGGTGCTTCATTCCCCTTCGATTCACGAATTC
>JALYIB010000341.1 GCA_030775965.1 Acidobacteriota bacterium
CGCAGACGGGGACTACACTCGGGCGGATTCTGCAGGAGGTGAAATTGCCGGCGCCGCTGCGCATCGATGAGTCGGGCAAGAACTCAGGTACGAATATGAGCGATGCCAGCGATCATGCGTCGTTCGCGTCGAAGCAGATTCCGGTGTTGTTTTTCTTCTCCGGGCTGCATGCCGATTATCACAAGCCTAGCGATACGGCCGACAAAATCGATGCTGCCGATGCGGCGAAGTTGCTGGACTACGTGGCCGATATCGCTATGCATCTTGCCGGGGACGCCGATCGTCCGAAGTTCGTGCGGGTCGCTCGGCCGCCGGCGGGTCCGGTGTCAGGTGGCGGCGGCGGGGTGTCGGGATACGGGCCGGATTTCGGGAGCATTCCGGATTTCAATGAGCCTCCTCGGGGGGTGCGGTTTGCGGATATCCGCGAAGGCAGTCCGGCGTCTAAGGCTGGTTTGAAGCCCGGCGACATCATGATTGAGTTCGCGGGCAAGCAGATTGGCAACCTGTACGATTTCACTTACGCTTTACGCGACAGCAAAGCGGGAGACTTAGTACTAGTGAAGGTGCTGCGCGGGGACCAGACAATTGATGCGAAAGTACTGCTCACGGAGCGAAGGTAATTTGCCATACTGAATTTGTCAGAGACAGGCTGGAGACAAATGAACGCTCGCAAATTACCGCCCCTCATTTTGCACCCTTTCGCAGACGCTGGCGGGCCGGAAAAGCTGGTGGAGAGCTCGCGCGCCAGTCTGGTACAGCAAGGGCTGCTGCCGGCGGGGGATCGCAACCCACAGGACGTCGAGCGGACGCTGCTCGAAGGGCGGTATTGCGAAATCCGGATGCTGTTTTACGTGGGCAAGGATTTGCTGCGCTGGATCGAGCAATGCCTGGAACTAGTGGAGCGGACGCCTGAATTGTCCGGCACCGGCATTAAGTATCAGAGCTTCGCGGCGTATCTGGTGGGTCACACGCCGGAAGCGGTGCAGACGAAACTCAAGAAGTGGGGCGTTTCCGATTACCGGGCGATTTTTTCGCGCGCGCTGGGCTTGAGCGCGGTTTTCGGCGAGGTACCGCAGCGCGAGGCGCTGACGGATGAGTTTATTCGCCACTACTACCGCTATGCCGATCAGTTGTTTCAGATCCGGCAGGGCGAGGCTGTGTTCGCCGAAATATCCGAGCTGGGCCTAGAGCTGGAAATTTTCGCTTCGGGTGAATATTCGCGTATGCTGGAACGCGAGTGGGCGGAGACTTAAACCACAAATCCGCAATTCCGCAATTCCCTTCCCTCCTTTCCGGCGCTGCTAAGATAGCTTTAAGAGAAAACGCCGTGAGATCCCGGTTGTCCATTATTTTCGCGATTTTGCTGGCTTCCGCCCCAGTGCGGGCGCAGAAAGATTTGGCCGGCGAAGCGCGGATGCGTTTGATGCTGGCCGAGGTGGATAATCTGGGCAGCGTCATGATGATTGCGGCGCATCCCGACGACGAAAACACGGCCCTGCTGGCGTATTTGGCGCGGGGGCGGCATGTGCGCACGGCTTACCTTTCACTGACGCGCGGCGAGGGCGGGCAGAACCTGATCGGCAGCGAGCAGGGGGACGAGCTGGGGATCGTCCGCACGGAGGAATTGCTGGCGGCGCGGCGCATCGATGGGGCGGAGCAATATTTCACGCGCGCGATCGATTTTGGATTTACGAAGACCGTGGATGAGACGCTGGGGAACAAGTGGCCTCGCGAGGAGGTACTGGGCGATGTGGTGTGGGCGATCCGGCGCTTTCGGCCGGACGTGATTATTCTGCGCTTCACGGGGACGCCGCGGGATGGGCATGGGCAGCATCAGGCGTCGGCGATTCTGGGCAAGGAAGCGTTTACGGCAGCGGCGGATCCGGCGCGGTTTCCGGAGCAATTGAAGTACGCCAAGACCTGGCAGGCGCAGCGGCTGATGACGAACCTTGCGGCGTTCAACGCGGAGCAGCAGAAGGAAGTAGAGAAACTTCCGGAGAAGCTGGAATTGGATTTGGGGGCCTATTCGCCGGAGTTGGGCTATTCGTATAACGAAATCGCGGGGATGAGCCGGAGCCAGCATCGTAGTCAGGGCATGGGGACGGCGGAGCGGAAGGGCGCGGTCGTCAATTATTTCGTAACGGATCGCGGGGATAAAGCTACTACGGACATTTTCGAGAGCATCAATATCGGTTGGTCACGGCTGGAGGGTGGCGCGCAGGTGGATGCGCTGTTGAAGCAAGCGGAAGCGGCGTTTGTGCCGGCACATCCGGAGGCGCTGCTGCCGGTGCTGTCGAAGGCGCGGTTGGCGATGGCGGCGGTGGTGGCGTCGAGTAAGAGTGCGCTGGCCGGGGACAAGCTGGAGGAGTTGGATGAGGCAATTGCGCTGGCGGGGGGCGTGGCGGTGGAGGCGCAATCCGACAAGGCCGCGGTGACGCCGGGAGGGTCGTTCAAAGTGACGTTGACGGCTCTGGCGCGGAATCCGGGCGAGGTCACTTTACGCGGCGTGAAGTTGTCGGGGATGGCGGGGGTGGCGCAACCGACGGTGGCGTCGACGGTTTTGGTTTACAACAAGGCGGCGGAGTTTCCGGTGACCGTCAAGGTTCCAGAGGCGCAGCCTTATTCACAGCCTTATTGGTTGGAATTGCCTAAGGACAATGCGATGTATTCGGTGGCCAGGCAGGAATTAGTTGGGGATCCAGAGAGTGCTCCGGTGTTGTCGGCGGAGTTCCGGCTGCAGGTGGGGGGCACGGAAATTACTTTAAGGCGCGCGGTGGAGCGCCGGTACGTGGATAAAGTCTACGGCGAGTTGACGCGGCCGCTGGCGATTGTGCCTCCGGTGAGCGTGGAGTTTGGCGGCGAGGCGCTGGTGTTTCCCGATAACAAGGCGCGGCGCGTGGAGATTCCAGTGAAGTCGACTACCGGGAAGGCGGCGGGGGAGATTCATCTGGAAGTGCCGGCGGGGTGGAAGGTGGAACCGGCTTCGCAGAAATTTGATTTGGCTGGCGCGGACGAGCAGACGATGGCGGCGTTCACGCTGTGGCCTCCCGCGGGGGATTCCGATGCGGCGATGCGGGCGGTGGCTACGGTGGGGGATCGAGCGATCGCCAGCCGTACGCGGGTGATCGATTATCCGCATTTTCCGGCGCAGACGCTGTTTCCTGCCTCGGATGCGAGGCTGGTGCGGAGCGACATCAAGACGCTGGCGCATGCCGTTGGTTACGTCACTGGTGCGGGCGATGAAGTTCCCGACGCTCTGCGGCAGATGGGTTGCGAGGTGACTCTGCTGTCTCCCGAAGATTTGGCGCGGGGGGATTTGAGTAAGTACGATGCGATTGTCACAGGGGTTCGCGCCTTCAATACCCGGCCGGACTTGCGGTTGAACTATCAGCGGCTGTTCAAGTACGCGGAAGAGGGCGGGACGCTGGTGGTGCAGTACAACACTCCGGATGGCGGGGGGCCGCCGGGAGCGGCGCAGGCGGCGGAGACTTCGACGTTGGCGCACGTGGGTCCTTATCCGATTAAGACGGGGCGCGACCGGGTGACGATTGAAGAGGCTCCGGTGACGTTTCCGAATCCGAATAGCGTGCTGCTGCATTCTCCCAACGAGATTACGGCGCGGGATTTCGCGGGGTGGGTGCAGGAG
>JALYIB010000342.1 GCA_030775965.1 Acidobacteriota bacterium
AGGCAGAGATGAGTCCCCGCACCAAGTTCACAATCCCAAAGCCATCGGATTCCGAATCGAGAACTTCGATAAGTTCGGAAACTACAGTTTCATGATCCGCATTGCTAATGCGCAGGGGTTCTGGGGCGATTCGTTGGAGGCACCCATCGAGCAACTGCGCGGCGGGCCGATCGACTATTTGACGCTGGATTATCTGGCGGAAGTCACGATGTCGATTCTGCAGAAGCAATTTGCGCGCGACCGGCAGGCGGGGTATGCGCGGGATTTTCCGCAGATGATCGAGCGGGGGGCGAAGGAGATTGTCGAGCGGGGCGTCAAGGTGGTGGCGAACGCGGGCGGCGTGAATCCGGAAACTTGTGGCGAGGCGGTGGCGGCGGGGCTGGGGCGCGCGGGGTATCAGGGGCGGTTGAAGATTGGCGTCGTGACCGGCGATAACATTCTGGATCGTCTGGACGATTTACTGGCGCGGGGGATCGAACTGCGCAATATGGATACGGGCGAAGCGCTGGAGACGGTGCGGGCGCGGGTGCGGAGCGCCAATGTTTATCTGGGCGCGTTTCCGATTGCGGAGGCGCTGGCGGCGGGGGCGCAGATTGTGGTGACGGGAAGGTGCTCGGATGTGGCGCTGTCGCTGGGGCCTACGATTCACGAGTTCGGGTGGAAGCGCGACGATTGGGATTTGCTGGCGGCGGGCGTGGTGGGCGGGCATGTAGTGGAATGTGGCGCGCAGGCTACCGGCGGGAATTGCCAGGTGGATTGGGAAACGATTCCGGATCTGGCTGGGATTGGATATCCGATTCTGGAGGCGGAGCCCGACGGGCGGTTTGCGATCACGAAGCATCCGGGCACCGGCGGGCGGGTCACGGTGGCGGGAGTGACGGAACAGTTGGTGTATGAGATCGGCGACCCGCGGGCTTATATTACGCCGGATGTGGTGGCGGATTTCACTACGATTCAATTGCAGCAGGCGGGGGCGGACCGGGTGCGTTTCTGGGGCGTGAAGGGGCGAGCGGCCACGCCGTTCTACAAAGTTTCGATCGGCTATTCGGCGGGGTTCAAGGCGGCGGGCACGCTGACTTATGGTTGGCCGGATGCGGTGAAGAAAGCGAAGGCGGCGGATGGGATTTTGCGGACTAGACTCGATCGGTTGGGGCTGAAGTTCGCGGCGATCCATAGTGAATGCGTGGGGGCCAACGCTTGTCATGGGGAACTGCTGTCGGGCGAGGCGGCGGCGGACATTGCTGAAGTCACGCTGCGGGTAGCAGTGCGCGGGGACGATGCGGCGGCGGTCGAGCGGTTCACGCGGGAGATTGCGCCGCTGGCGCTGAACGGGCCTCCGGTGGTTACTTATCCGTCGGGCGGGAAGCCGAAAGTGGAAGAGATCGTGGCGTATTGGCCGGCGCTGATTCCGAAGAGTGAAGTGACGGCTCGGGTGATTGTGAAGGAGGGCTGAGGTGGCACGGGTGCAGCTTCGGGAGATCGCGCATGCGCGCAGCGGGGACAAGGGGGATTGCTCCAATATCGGGCTGATTGCGTTGCGTCCGGAATATTATGCGGCGCTGGTGGAGCAGGTCACGGCGGAGCGGGTGAAGGAACATTTTCGCGAGTTGTGCCGGGGGCGGGTGGAGAGGTTTGAGTTGCCGAACTTGCACGCGCTTAATTTTTTGTTGTATCAGGCCCTGGATGGCGGGGGGACGGTTTCGTTGCGGACGGATGCGCAGGGGAAGACTTTAAGCGCGGGATTGTTGCGGATGGAGATTGAGGTTTAGGCGGAAGGCGGGGACGCCTTGCGGCGTCCCCGGGTACGGTTTTAGAGGGCGGGTTTTAGAGGGCGGCGTCTCCGTGATCTCCATTGCGGATGCGGATGGCGTCGTCCAGAGAGGCGACGAAGATCTTGCCGTCGCCGATTTTGCCGGTGCGGGCGGCGGTGGTGAGAGTGTCCACCACCGAAGCTGCCAGCGCGTCGCGGACCACCATTTCAAGCTTGACCTTGGGTAGCAGATCAACCTTGTATTCGGCGCCGCGATAGACTTCCGTGTGGCCTTTCTGGCGCCCGTGTCCGCGGACTTCGGAGACCGTGATGCCTTCGACGCCGATCTTGATCAGGGCGTCTTTCACTTCGTCGAGTTTGAAGGGCTGGATGACTGCTTCTATTTTTTTCATGGTTGTCCAATCTTTATGAGCAGTCCGATCTTAGTGCGCCGAACCGGGCAAAGTCACCCGGGCGGACGCCGATTGTGCGGAGACCGGAGAAGCGATCGATTCCATCGCCATTCCACCGGGGCGGCCCATCGAGGAGATGACATATTCGGGGTAAGCCGAGATGCCATGCTCGTGCAGATCCAGGCCGTAGTTCTCGCCTTCGGCGGAGATGCGCAGGAGGCCCATGGCGTTGATCGCGTACATCACGACCAGCGCCACCACGAAAGTGGAGATGGTAATGATGCCGTTGCCCACGATCTGGGCCACCAGCACTTGCGTGCCGCCGCCGTAGAACAGGCCTTTCAGCGGAGCGGAATTGTCAGCCGCGAACTGCCCGGAGGCGCCGAACTGTCCGGTAGCGAACAGGCCCAGCGACCAGGTTCCCCAAATTCCGCACAGGCCGTGCACCGGAACCGCGCCGATGGGATCGTCAATGCGGAGGTACTCGAGGAGTTCCACGCCGTAGACCACGATGACGCCGGCCACTGCGCCCAGCAGAATCGAACCGGTGGGGCTGACCCAGTAGCAGGGGCAGGTGATGGCGACGAGTCCGGCGAGGAAGCCGTTCACGGTGAAACTCATGTCCCACTTCTTACTCATGAAGTAGGCCACGAACATGGCGGCGAAACCGGCGGAGCAGGCGGCCAGCGTGGTGTTGGCGGCTACGCGCCCGATGCCTTCAAAGTCCATCGCGGAAAGGGTGCTGCCGGGGTTGAATCCGTACCAGCCAAACCAGAGAATCAAACCGCCGGAGCAGGCGATGGTGAGATCGTGCGGCATCATGGGTCCACCGCCGTCGCGTTTGAAGCGGCGGCCCAGGCGCGGGCCGAGAACGATGGCGCCGGCCAAGGCGATCATGCCGCCGATGGTGTGAACTACTGTCGAACCCGCGAAGTCATGGAAGCTGGTGCCGAGCGACGGCAGGAAGAAGCCGGCGGCGCCCATGGTGGCGAGGAAGCCGTCCGGACCCCAGGCCCAGTGGCCGATGATGGGATAGATGAAGCCGGAAACCGCGAAGCTATAAATCAGATCGCCGACCCAGGCCGTGCGGCCGATCATGGCGCCCGAAGTGATGGTGGAACAGGTGTCGGCAAAGGCGAACTGGAAGAGCCAATATGCCAGGAGAGCGACGCCGGTGCCTTCATACGTGTGAGGCGCGCCTTGCAGGAAGAACCAGTTCAGACCGATGAAGCCGTTGCCATGGCTGAACATGAACGAGAAGCCCCAGGCGTAGAAGAGGAGACCGCAGAGACAGGTATCGACCACGCACTCCATTAACACATTGACGGTTTCGCGCGAGCGGCAGAAACCGGCTTCGAGCATGGTGAAACCGACCTGCATGCCGAACACCAGGAACGCGGCGAGCAGCACCCACACGGTGTTCAGCGGGTTTACGATGTCGTTCCCTTTTAACACCGGGTCGGCTGCAAAGGTGCGCAACCCGAGCAAGTCAGGGTTCATCAAAACGGCGGCTAGCAGGATCAGGCCTACGCCGGTGATCTTCCCCATGAGCAGGATCTTGCCGTATTTTCGCCATTCAGGATTCCGCAGGCGTTCCCGCAAACGGCTGATTTTGCCGGGGAAAGATAGTCTATTTTCCATATAATTCATATCCTCTCTACGCTTGTCTTTAAGTCCGCTGGCGCCTAGATACACCTTGACCGCGGGTGCGACGCGGGCGACCTAGATGAAACACAAAATGTTTAAACGGAACCTATCCCCGCAGACCAGGCGGGTACGGCTGATAACTCTTTATAACTTCTTTACGAAGTCTATCGACAATGCTCATTGATGTCCAATCAATATTTTAGATTGTGTGGCAAGTAAATTTCGATATGGCGGAACACGTGCTGCGGGGCTGTTCATGTCATTGGTTTGCTTGGAGTTGCGTGTTTAGGGGTGGGCGGCGGCGGCGGGGTGGGAGGTAGCCTCAGGGGCGAAAGGAGGGGAACAAATGAGTTTTGACATCGTGCAGACGCCGACATTGCATGCGGTGGCGAACGGAGATGAGCAGCAACTCGTCGAGGATTTGCAGGAGCGCGTGGAGGCGGCGGCGCGGGCGGCCGAGGAGTCGGCGGCGGTGGTGGAGGCGGCCGCGGCGCAGCAGATTGCGGAGCAGAATTTGGCGAGTCTCAAAAAGGCAGAGCGGGCGCTAAACCAGTTTGCCAAAGAAACCGGGGAGAAGCTGGGGGTGCTGCGGGAGACGGCGTTGGATGCGTTGATTCAATCGGCGGCTAGCGGGGACAAGCTGGATTTCAAGGGGCTGAGCGAACTGGCGACCCTGGAAAATCGCAGCCGGCAGGCGACGCGCGCGATCGAACGATTAGTGGAGCGGCTGCTGCCGATGGCGCTGTGGGCGCGGCTTCGCGAAGAGTCGCATGCAGCGGGCACGCGGGCGCGAGCGC
>JALYIB010000343.1 GCA_030775965.1 Acidobacteriota bacterium
TTCGTCGACCGCGAAGCTGGCGGTCTGGACGTACTTATCAACAACGCCGGCGTGGGAATCTTTGGCAAAGTGTCTCGTCTTACGTTCGACGATTGGGACAAAATGATACGGACCAATCTCAATTCCGCGTTCTACTGCTCACGGGAAGCGTTATCGAGATTTGAAACCCGGGGCGCGGGATACATCGTCAATATCAGTAGTCTGGCCGGCAAAAACGCCTTCGCGGGCGGTGCCGGCTACAACGCTTCGAAGTTCGGGTTAAACGGTTTTAGTGAGGCGCTGCTATTGGATGCAAGGTACGACAACGTACGGGTCAGTACCGTCTTGCCGGGCAGCGTCGCCACGGAATTTAACGGGAAAGAGGGGAGTGCCGATTTGGGACAGGATTGGAAAGTCCACCCCGAAGACGTCGCAGCGGTGGTGCGGACCCTGCTGGCCATGCCCGAGAGAACCACGGTGAGCCAGGTCGAGATCCGGCCGGCAAAGCCTCGACGCACTCAAGGATAGAGCACGAATCGTGTCGATATTAGGAGCATCTAAAGAAATGGCACTTGGATTGCCTGATGATCTGTGGAAAGGGAGCGCAATAAGGCCCCCGAGAAGTGCCAGGAAGGTGGCTGACATGGTACGGCTAAACATCCCTTTGGATCCCGGAAAAACGGGGCGGGAGGCAGTCTCTCTCGAAAACAGCCTGCGACGGATGATTGTAGGGCAGGATGAGGCGATTCAACAGATCGTCAACATCTATCAAATGAACTTGACGGGAATGAGCGCGCCCGGGCGTCCCATCGGGAACTTCCTGTTCCTCGGACCGACCGGCTCGGGCAAGACCCGCATTGTCGAAGCCACCGCCGAAGCGCTGCTCAGGAATCCCCGCGCTGTCATCAAGATCGATTGCGCCGAATTCCAGCACAGCCACGAGATCGCGAAGCTGATCGGCTCGCCTCCCGGATACCTCGGTCATCGCGAGACACATCCTTTGTTGTCTCAAGAAGTTCTCAATCAATATCACACCGATAGCATGAAGCTCAGCTTCGTGCTGTTCGACGAGATCGAAAAGGCCTCCGATGCTCTCTGGAACCTTTTGCTAGGCATCCTCGACAAAGCCACGCTGACGCTAGGCGATAATCGCAAAGTCGATTTCTCCCGCGCCATGATTTTCATGACCAGTAACCTGGGCGCCGCCGAAATGGGCAACCTGCTCGCTCCGAAATTAGGATTCGGAGCCGGCGCCGCGCGTGCCAAAATGGCCACCGGCGAAGTGGAAGAAGGCATGACCGAGAAACTCGCGCGCTCCGGCCTCGAAGCGGCCCGCCGCAAGTTCACGCCTGAATTCATCAACCGCTTGGACAAGATCGTAACCTTTCAACCGCTGGGCACCGAGCAGCTAAAGAAGGTGCTGGACATCGAATTGAATCTGGTGCAGCAGCGCATCTTCAACACCTCGGTCGACCGCGCGTTTGTATTTACTGTCTCCGATGCCAGTAAGGATTACTTGCTGGAACAAGGAACGGATCTCAAATACGGCGCTCGTCACTTGAAGCGCGCCATCGAGCGCTTGCTGGTGCAGCCCGTGTCCAACTTAATCGCTACTGAACAAGTCCGCGGCGGAGACTGGATTCGAGTCGACTACGATTCCGGCTCGAACGTGCTGCGCTTCGCCCGCGAATGCGAAGGCTTGCCGGTACAGGAAATGGCGCGCTTGGTCGACACCTCGGTGAGCATGCCGGAAATGGCCGCCGCCAGCAGCGCCTCCACGGAACCCGTGCGCATTCAGACCGCACGCAGTTCTAAGAGAAGTTAAGACAAAAAATAAAACTGGACAAAAGTTAGCCCCGGGATTCTAAGGATTCCGGGGCTTTTTCTTTAAGCGGCGCACTCGCCGCGGCCGAGCTGTAAACTGTAGTCGAGATCGTCGCCCCAATCGCGGAACATCTCGGGCACATCCAGCGGAGGCTTCGTCAGATCCGCCGTGAGCTGGCGGAACGTCTCCACCTTGTGCCGCAGCACATACGCGCGGAAGCTTTCGCCTTCTTCCCGATTCTGCTGGAAGTGCGCGAGCACGCGCTCCACCGCTAGCGGAACCAGCTTGGCCGGAAGGCTTTGCACCGCCACGCCGAACTGCTCATAGGTGCCGCCCAGCAGCATTTGATAATACGGAACCTCGCGCTTGCCGCCGCCCGGAGCGTCCAGCTTGCGCGCGTTGCCGTAGAACCCGATATCGCCCACCCAATGCTGGCCGCACGAATTCGGGCAGCCGCTCGCGTTGATGCGCAGCTTGCGGATCTCCGGATCGGTCTGCTGCGCGAGCATGCTTTGCAGCCCCTCGCCCAGTCCCATGGTCTTGGTGAGCCCTAGATTGCAGCTATATGCGCCGGGGCAAGTGATCACGTCGGTGATTTCATCCGCGCCGCCGTCCGCCAAATTGAGTTTCGTCAGCGCGCCGTACACACGCTTCAGCGCGCCATCCGGCACCCATCCGAAGATCACATTCTGGATCATCGAAAAACGCAGGAATCCGTCGCCCGCCTGGTCGGCGATATCAGCCAGCCCGCGCATCTGATCGCCCGTCAAATTGCCCTGCGGCGTGGTGACGGTGACGATCGAATAGCCCTTCTGCTTCTGCGCCCGTGCGTTGGTCTTCCGCCACTCCGCGAACGCGGTCGAAGACGGCTCCCACGGCGCCAGCAATTCGCCCGACGCCAGCGGAGGACGCTGCGCCTTGAAGCCGCCGAAATTCTCCGGCACATCCGCCGGCATCGCGATCCCGCCGTTTTTCAAAATGTCCTGATACTGTTCTTCAATGGTGTCGCGCAGCCACTCAAACCCGCGCTCGCGCAGGATGAATTTCAGGCGCGCTTTATTCTTGTTATTACGATTCCCATGTACGTTGAAAACGCGGATCACCGCTTCAATGCGCCGCACCAAATCGTCGGCCGGAATAAACTCGTGCAGAACTTTCGATTCCGTTGGCAGCGGCCCCAGCCCTCCAGCCACCGTCATGCGAAACCCCTTCACGCCCTCGCGAATGACGGCGCGCAAGCCGACATCGTTG
This sequence comes from Acidobacteriota bacterium, assembly GCA_030775965.1. Lineage (GTDB taxonomy): Bacteria > Acidobacteriota > Terriglobia > Bryobacterales > Bryobacteraceae > Palsa-187. Next base: position 3,056 of record JALYIB010000343.1, read on the forward strand.
ATCGCCGTGGCGATGCAATCCTCCGGACACCCCGCAAACGCAATCTTGAACTTGCGCGGCAAACTATCTGTGAGTTCTTTGTGCAGAAAGGCAACCGCCACCCGCCGCGCGTAAGGCTGCACGTCGAACGGCTCTTGCGGATGAATCCCCGCCAGCGGACACGCCGTCACGTTGCGCACCGTGTTATAGCAGGCTTCTCGCGTCGTGAGCCGCACGTCGGCTAGCATTTGCAGCAGGTCCGCCACCTGCGGCAGCGGCACGAAATGATACTGAATATTCTGGCGGGTGGTCAGGTGCCCCTTGCCCCCCGCAAACTCATCGGCCACCCGCCCCATTTGCCGCATCTGCGCGGAAGTCAGCAACCCGCCCGGCACCTTCGTGCGGATCATATGGACGTCGGGCTGCCGCTGGCTGTAGACGCCCCGGCGCAGCCGCTGCGGCCGCAATTCGTCATCCGTGATCTGCCCCGCGGCCCGCAGAGCAGCCTGCGACCGGAACAACTCAATATCCTCGCGGACGACCCTATCGTATTCTTGCTCCACGAGTTGTTGCTCGGTCAAGGCATCGGCAATCGACATAGGCCTCCTTCTCTATCGAGATTACCATACATGGTTCCCCAGACGCTACCCCTTCTCGTCTTCCCAAGGCTTTCCGGGCCTTCCCATGACCGCTTCCAGGCTGGCGGGTTTGGGCCGCCAAGGCTGCCCGAAGTGCTTGTCGATGTCGTTCCGGTAGCTCATCTGCGGCCCCGGATAACCTACCAGCTGCCACCCGATCAGCCCTGCATTCCCGCCATGCATCGGATCGCTAAACATACCCTCGATCGTGTGCGTGCGCAGCAGTTGAAAGAAGCGCGTCTTCTCGATCGCCGTCAGCTTCTTAATCTGATCTTCTGTTGACAAACTAGCGAAGTTTCCCAGATCCTTGATCCCGTTGCGATAAATCTCCCGCGGATTTTCTTTCCCCTGATAGCCATGTTCCGGCACCGATTCGACCCATGGCCCTTTTGTATAACGATACTGATCGCGCCCGTAAGGCCCCGCCAGTTGCCGGTCAATGAAGATCACGACACCTGCTTCTGTCGCTCCCGGCCCGGAAGCGTCGCTAGGAAAAATGCGCTCGCAAGCCGCCGTGACCACGCGCGCTTCGTCAGCGGTGAAGAACCGTAGCGGCACTTTCACGTTGCCGTTCTGAGCCTGCAAACGAAACGGCTCGCCCGCCAACGTGTAGAGCAAGGTGCCGCCCATCGCGGCCGCGGGTACAGTCAAAAATTCTCGGCGTTTCATATCAGTTTCTCCGGCGCTGCGTCCATACTGCCACTTCCCACCGATCACAGCAAGCCCAGCCGGATGAGCTTCTCGGCCACCCGATAAATGTCCTCGCCGCCGCCTTCTTTACGGATTCCCGCGGCCACCACGACCACCGTGACAGTCGCCCGCTCCATGCGATAAATGATGCGGTAACGCTGCCCCACCGCGCGCACACTACGATAGCCCGCAAGGTCGTCACCCAATGGCTTGCCTTGTGATTCTGGATCATTTGCAAGCGCCGTCATCCGCTCCAGCAGTTTTTCTTGAATGCGCCGGTCGGTGATCTTCAAGACCATCTTTTGCGCCGGCGGCAGGATATCAACCTGGTAGATCAAAATCCATGCTCTCGTTTGAACTGCGCAAGAGGAATCGCTTTGCCTGCTTCCATTTCCTTCACGCCCTGCCGGAACGCCGCCATCGTCTCCGGATCGGACATGATCTCCATGGTCTCGACCACCGCCTCATACAAATCCCACGACAACACCGCCAGCACCGGCTTTCCGTGACGCGTGATCTTCACGGCGCCGATCTCCGGATGCTTCTCGAGCGCATCCGCCAGCTTCGGCAGTTGCTTGCGAGCTTCCGCCATCGCAATGGGCACCCGCCCCACGGCCGTCCGCGCACGCTTCTTAGCCAATACTTGTGCCATGCTCCAAGTGTACAATAATCTGTACAAGTATCAGGCCAACTGACCCGGGTTCTTCAAATAGCGATTGATCATTGCATCCGCCGCCCAGTAAGTAAGCGCCAGCACGGTCAGCGTGGGGTTATGCGAAGCATTCTGCGGGAATGCCGATGCCCCGATCACCCACAAGTTCGGCACATTCCAATGTTGCAAATGCGGATTGACAACGCTGGACTCCGGTGACGCGCCCATGATGGCGCCGCCCTGAATATGGGTGGTCTGGTAATTGACGACGTTATATTTGCCGCGCGCGGGCGGCGTGTCATCCACCGTCGCACCCATGGCCCGCGCAATCTTACGCGCAATCTCATCGGAGAAAGCGCGCTGGCGATGTTCGTGCTCAGTCCAATCGAGCGTGAATCGCAGGAGAGGATCGCCGAACTTATCGGTATAGGTTGGATCCAGATCGATAAAATTGTGACGGTAGGAAAGATGCTCGCCCGAAAGGCTGATGCCGGCATTGTGATCGCGCACCTTGAGATTCGCGGCTTTCCATTCCGATCCCCAGGTGCTTTTCGCAGCTCCGCGCGGCGCAGCCTCAAAACTCTGAATCGGCCGGTTGCCAAACGCGTTGGCGCAGATCATTCCCATGCGCAGCAGGCCTTCGGACCCGGTCAGCCCGTGGTCGCCGTCGAAATCCGAGAGCCGCATGCTGAGCGCTCCGGTCCCCATGAAAGAATTCAGAGGCTTGTCGAAATAGAGGCGAGTGGTGCCTTCGGCCTGATGCGTGAGATTGCGCCCAAGCGTGCCTTTGCCGGTGGAGAAATCATAAGGCGTGCCGATTTTCGACAAGTACAGCAGCCGCGTGTTATTCAGCGTGAAGGTGGCGACGACCACGATTCCGGCGGGCTGAAAGAATTCTTCGCCGTTGGCGCCGACGTATTCCACCCCAGCCGCCTGGCCATCTTTATGTACAATTCTCCGTACCCAGGCGCCCGTGCGTAGCTCAAAATTCTTGCGCTGCGCCAGCACCGGCATCAAGGTGTTCGAAGGCTGTGCCTTGGCGCCGATCATGCAGCCGAAGCGCTCGCAGTAGCCGCAATACGCACACGCCGGCCGCGTCACGCCATCGGGATTTTTATAGGTTTGACTCAGATTGCAGGCGGGCTGCGTGTGCGGATGATAGCCCAGCCTTTTGGTGGCCTCGGCAAACAGCGTCGAATAGTACGAGTCCTTCAACGGCGGCGTGGGATATTCATTTTGCCGCGGCCCCTCAAAAGGATTTCCGCCTTCTATGATCTTGCCGCGCAGGTTGCCGGCCTTGCCGCTGACGCCCAGCATCTGTTCGCCGTACCAGTAATGCGGTTCCAGTTGATCGTAAGTAACGCCCCAGTCCTCCACCGCGAGATCGGCAGGCAGCTTCCCTGCCCCATGCTTTTGCTTGAGGTGCGATCGCAGCGTGAAGACATCCGGGAGAAAACGCCACGCCGCGCCGTTCCAATGCTCCCCCGCGCCACCGACGCCCGAACCCGGGAGAAACGAGCCGTATTGGCGCACCGGAACCGCCTTGCCGCTAGGCGCATGCCGGTGCGTAATGGTTTCATCGGCGATGTTCTGCATCATCCGCAAACGTACCGCGTAATCGAGTTCGTCCATGTCGAGCGCGTAATCGAGCGTCTTGCGGGGCATGCCGCGCTCCAGTACCAGCACGCTTTGCGCGGTGCGCGTGGTGAGTTCTTTCGCCATGGCAAGGCCGCTCCAGCCTCCGCCGATAATGGCGATGTCAACGGGCTTTAGGTTTGTCATGACGGTCCATCCGCATGCGGCGGAAACCCCTGCAATAACGCGTACAATGTGTCCGCATGGTAGCCGCCTTCATGCGGGTGGCGTGAGCGCTCGACACTGCGGTCACCGCAATCGCACTCTTCAAAATGGACATGCCGCGTTCCCGTTAACCTGTCGAGAAAGTATAACAGAGCGCTGCTAACAACCCTGCTACGCCGAGGTAAACTTTAAGCATGAGAATTCTGGTCGTCGAGGACGAAAAACGTATTGCCGACTTTTTGTCGCGCGGCCTGGAGAGCGGCGGCTACGCTGTCGACGTGGCCGGCGACGGCAATGCCGCCGTCGAAATGGTGCACGCGACCGAATACGATTTAATCATTCTCGATCTGGGATTGCCCGATATGGACGGCATGGCGGTGCTGAAAAAAATTCGCACGCGCAAGACCAGCCCTCCGGTATTGATTCTGAGCGCGCGCGATGCGGTGGACGATCGCGTCAAGGGCCTGGAGGGCGGCGCTGACGATTACTTGGTGAAACCCTTTGCTTTCGTCGAACTGTTGGCGCGCGTTCGCGTGCTGTTGCGGCGCGGACAGCCTACGCCGGAGCGCCTGCAGGTAGGCGATTTGTCGCTCGATTGCATTCGCCGCAAAGTGACGCGCGCGGGGGAAAACATTGAGCTTGCGCCCAAGGAATTTAGCATCCTCGAATACCTGATGCGCAACCGCGGGCGTCCGTTGAGCCGCACGATGATCGTCGAACATGTTTGGGATATGGATTACGACGGTCTTACCAACATCGTCGATGTCTACATCCGCCATCTTCGCAGTAAGATCGATGATAAATTCCAGTTGAAAATGATCCACACCGTCCGTGGAATCGGCTACATGCTCGACAT
>JALYIB010000344.1 GCA_030775965.1 Acidobacteriota bacterium
CCATCGGCACGGACGTACTCTCGTCGCGAGCCACCTACACGATGGGCGTCTCATTGAAGCTTCCGCTGTTTGACGGCGGCCGCCGCGGTGCACTTCGCCAAGAAAGCTATTCTCAATATAAGCAGGAGCAGATCCGCACTCGCGATGTGAGCCAGCAGATCGAATTACAAGTTCGCGTGGCGCTCGAGAGTTTGCGTTCGGCTTCGGCTGAAGTCGACTCCTCCCGCGAAGGCCTTGATCTCGCTGAAAATGAACTGGCGCAGGCGCGGCGTCGCTACGATGCCGGCGTGGCCACGTCGGTCGAAGTCACCGACGCGCAAACCCGGCTACAGCGCGCGCGCGATAACCAGGTGATCGCGCTCTATGACTATAACGTCGCCCGCCTGGACTTGGCCACGGCAACGGGAACCATCGGAGACTACCTCAATCAATGAAAAAACGACTGCCCATCATCCTCATTCTAATCGCCGCCGGCATAGGGGTCTACTTGTGGCGCACGGGTTATTTCGCCGGGCCGCGTAACAACATTCAGGTGTCCGGGAATTTGGAGATGACGCTGGTCGACATCTCTTTCAAGACCGCCGGCCGCCTCACGGAGCTTACGGTGCGCGAGGGCGACACCGTGAAAAAAGGGCAGGTAATTGCCCGTCTCGATGCCGCCCAGCTTGAGCAGCAAAGACTTCGCGATGTTGCCGCCGTGGCGGGCGCTCAATCGACTTACGATCAGTTGAAGACCGCCATCGAATATCAGCAGGCTACGATCGATAGCGACATTTCGACGCGCCAGGCCGAGCTCGCGCAACAGCAGGCCCACCTCGACGAGTTGAACGCCGGCAGCCGCACCGAAGAAATTCAGCAGGCCGAATCGAGCGTAAATGAAGCCCGTGCGCAATTGGATTTGACCAAAGCCGATTGGGATCGCGCGCAGACGCTGTATAAGGACACCGATATCTCCACTTCTCAGTTCGATCAGGCGCGCACCAAATTCAGCGCGGCCCAGGCGGTCCTGGCCCAGGCGCAGCAGCGCGCCGCGCTGGTAAAAGAAGGGCCGCGCAAGGAGGAAATTGCGGGCGCTCGCGCGCAGCTCGCTCGCGCGCAAGCGGCGGTTCGTACGGCCCAGGCTAACCGCATCGACCTGCGCCGCAAGCAGGAGGAACTGGTGGAGCGCCGCGCCGATATCGATCGCGCCCGCGCCCAAGTGGGAATCACGGAAGCCCAGCTCAATGACACGACGATCGCAAGTCCCACCGACGGCGTGGTGCTGGTGAAATCGGCGGAGCCCGGCGAGGTGATCGCCGCGGGGACTACCATCGTGCGCATCGGCGATGTGGACCACCCCTGGCTGCGCGCTTATGTCGGTGAAACCGATCTGGGCCGCGTGAAACTGGGCACGGCCGTGAACCTGACAACGGATTCTTATCCTGGCAAGGTGTATCGCGGCACGGTGTCCTTCATCGCTTCCGAAGCCGAGTTCACGCCCAAGCAGATCCAGACGAAAGAGGAGCGTGTGAAGCTGGTCTACCGCATCAAAGTGGATGTCGGAAACTCCGGCCACGAACTCAAGAACAACATGCCCGTGGATGCGGAGATTCCCTTGTGAGAGCCATCATTCAGGCCGAAAATCTAACCCGGGTTTTCGGCGGTGGCGCGTCCCGCGGAGGCCCGGGAGCGCCGGTTACCGCGGTCGATCGCTTGAATCTCGAAATCGCGGAAGGTGAAATTTTCGCGTTGGTAGGTCCGGATGGCGCGGGCAAAACCACAACCATGCGCATGTTGTGCGGCCTGATCGATCCTACCGGGGGCCGTGCAGTGGTGGCGGGCCACGACGTCGCGAAAGAAGTGGAATCGGTGAAAGATCAAATCGGCTACATGGCCCAGCGCTTCGGTCTCTACACCGATTTGACAGTAGCCGAAAACATGGCTTTTTACGCCGACCTGTTCGGGATCGTCGGCAGCGAGCGCAGCGAGCTGAGCGCCCGACTGCTGCGTATGACCCGCATGGATCCGTTTCAAAAACGTCCCGCGGGGAAGCTGTCGGGCGGTATGAAGCAAAAGCTCGCGCTGATGTGCACTCTGCTCCACAAGCCGCGCGTGCTTTTTCTGGATGAGCCGACCAACGGTGTCGATCCAGTTTCGCGCCGCGATTTCTGGGCGATTTTGTATCAGCTGGTGCGCGACGGCCTGACGGTGCTGGTCACCACCGCCTATCTCGATGAGGCCGAACGCGCCCATCGCGTGGGCTTCATGCATCAGGGGCGGTTGATTCAAGTGGATACTCCTGCGGGCTTGAAGCGCGGCTTGCCGGAAGCAATATATCGCCTGACTTCGAGCAACCACCGCGCCACCCGCGAGGCGCTGGAGCGACAGCCGGGCGTTTTGACCGTGCAGCCCATGGGCATCGATCTGCATTTGTTTATCCAGCCGGACGTGACGTCGCCGCAGAAGCTGCTCGCAATCACGCCCTTCGAATTCCAGAAGATTCAGCCTTCGCTCGAAGACGTTTTTATTGCGCTGGTGCGCAGGCAGGAGTTGCCGCATGCTGCCTGACAGTCCGGGCCCCGCCGTCCACATCGAGAATCTGAGCAAGCGCTTCGGCGACTTCACTGCCGTCGCCGGCTTGAATCTGGATGTGCAAGCAGGCGAGATCTTTGGCTTCCTTGGCCCCAACGGCGCCGGGAAATCCACCACGATCCGGGTGCTGTGCGGGCTGATGGCTCCGACGTCCGGGCGCGCGGTGGTGGGAGGCTTCGACGTCAGCCTGCACCCTGACGAGGTCAAGCGGCGCATCGGCTACATGTCGCAAAAATTTTCGCTGTATGACGACATGACCGTGAAAGAGAACATCGAATTCTTCGCCGGCGTGTATGGAGTTTCCCCTGAAAAATTTCCCGCGCGCCTGGAGTTCGTGCTGAAAATGGCGGAGCTCGAAGACAAGCAGGATACTTTAACGCGGTTGCTCCCGGGAGGCTGGAAACAGCGGCTGGCACTGGGCTGCGCGATTCTGCACGAGCCGCCGATTTTATTTCTGGACGAACCCACCAGCGGCGTCGATCCGATTGCTCGCCGCGGTTTCTGGGAGTTGATCTATCAGCTCTCGGCGACGGGCCACACTATTTTCGTCACCACGCATTACATGGACGAAGCCGAATACTGTCACCGTATCGCTCTGATGTACGGTGGCAGGATGATCGCTCTGGGCTCGCCCGCGGAGCTGAAACGATCTCTCGGGGTGGGGCATCTGCTGAACCTGGAGTCGTCCGACCTGCTCGAAAGTCTCACGCGGCTTTATGGCGGCGACAACATTGTGGACGTCGCGGTGTTCGCTGGCGGTTTGCACATAAAAGTGGACGACGCCCAGCGTGCCATTGCTTGGATCCGTCAGACGCTGTCGCACGCCGGGATCGAGATATCGGTGCTGGAGCCCATCACGCCGTCGATGGAAGACGTCTTCGTCAGCTTAATCGAGCAAGAAGAAAAGGCGGCTGCATGAGCTTCCGCCGTTTGCGCGCCATCGCCCGCAAAGAAGTGCTGCATGTGATTCGCGATCCCCGCAGTCTGGCTTCGGCCATCGCGATTCCACTCATCATGCTGCTGATTTTCGGCTATGCGCTCAGCCTGGACGTGGATCACATTCCCACCATTGTATACAACCTGGACGACAGCCCCGGCGGCGCCGATCTGGTGCGCGATTTCCGCGGCTCGCGCTATTTCGACATCGTCGAGGAAGCGCATAGCTATCGCCCCATCGAGCAGGGCATGGACTCGCGGCGCGCTCTGCTGGGCGTGGTCATCCCGCCCGATTATTCGCGCAACATCCTGTCCGGCGACAGCGAAGCGCAAGTGCAACTGTTGCTCGATGGCAGCGATTCGAACACCGCCGCTATTGCGCGGGGCTATGCCGAAGGGATCGTTCAAACCTACGCCGCACGCTTGCGTAGCGACGCCCAAAGCATGCACGGAGGTCGCATTCCGCCGGTGGGCGTCAGCGCGCAAGCGCGCGTTTGGTACAACCCCGACATGGTGTCGCGCAACTTCATCGTGCCGGGATTGATCGCGGTGATCATGATGATCATTACTGGAAACTTGAGCTCCCTGACCATCGCGCGCGAGTGGGAAAACGGCACCATGGAGCAGGTATTATCGACGCCCGTGCGGCCTTCCGAACTGGCGCTGGGCAAG
>JALYIB010000345.1 GCA_030775965.1 Acidobacteriota bacterium
GCGATACTTCAGCGAATTCGGGACACCTATACTCCAGAAGCCGGGCGTTATTCTCTACCCGGCGGTACAGCGGCATGCTGATCTTCCAGGGCGCCGAAAAGGTTTTGGGGTCTTCGATCGTGGCCTCGTAATTCAGAGTGTCGGCACTTCTGGGAGTGTAGCGTTCAACCACATGCAAGGCGCTGCTATGGAAATTCCCGGCATGATCAAACCAGGTATTTTCGTTTTGACTTGTGACGTCGACCACCAGAGTATCGCCTTCCCAATGCCCGTTGGACCAGCCCATCCAGGTGTCAGACGGGGCCTTGGTGGGAGTTTTCATATTAATAACGCGAACTGCGTTCTGATATTCGTAGGCAATCAGGATGTTGTCCTGGCCTTGGACAATCTGAAACGGGTATGGAAGATAGGTGATGCGGGGAACACCCGGCAAATAGCATTTGATCTCCGGATCCAGTTTTACCCAGTTTTCCTGATTCTCCTTCTTCTGCTTAGCTGCCTCCGGCAGGTACGGAATCGTACCGCCTTCCACAACGCTGAGACCGGGTGGCTTCGCAAAGACGGCACCCAGCACAGCTACCGGTCCCATTGCAGCCGCGTGGCCCTCCAAGTCCCAATCCGCCGTGTTCAGGGCCTGCCAGATTCCGTTCAGGTCAGGTTTCCCGTCGCCGGTGCGGGGGGCTCGATAGGCTGTTTGAGCGGCAGCAGGCATGGCAGCCAGCAGGAAGATAGACAGCGCCGTGCTCATTGCCATTGTCGAGAGTGGTAAGCGATTTCTCATTTGCGATCTCAATTCTACATCAAAATTCTGTCGGCAAAGTCAATCTTGCTCGTTCCTTTTGGTAGAACCCCGCGACCTTCCATCCTATCGCGCCCCCCCGCCCTACAGTCCAGTCTGAGATTCACCCCACTCCCCAAGCCTTTGGACGTGGGCAACCGCGATGTTCATCTAATTGCACCGCGCGACGAGGTGAAGATTGGATCTCGTTTGCGAGACTGACGTAACCGTGATTATGGCGCCCCGACCTGCTGATGATTAGGACCCGGCGAGCCTTCGAGCCGTAAGCGTACCCAGCGCACCATCCGTATTCAATTTCAGTTTAGTCATCACCTGCGGCCACCCGTTGATGGTCCGCGCGATCGCGGCTGCATGCTCGTTAGGCGATGGGATAAGGATACAGAACCGCCGCAAGATGGGCCGATGCGGGATTCCGCGGACACATAACCGCGGACACATAACCAGTGTTTGATTTTGGCCTTGACTCCGCCGAATAATTGTGATACTTCTTCTCAGCATAGGCCATTAAGCTTCCGTAATTCTGCGGAAGCAACGGCCAGCTTCGGTTAAAGGGGAATATTGTGAATAAATCGCTGATTCTGCTTGCTTGCGCCTGGATGATCCCTGCGGTAGTGTGGGGGCAAGCCACGGCCCAACTGCACGGAGTCGTTCAGGATATGACGGGCGCGGCTGTGCCGGGAGCGGCAGTAAAAGCTACGCAAACGGATACCGGCATCGAGAGAGTGACCACGAGTGGGGCGGATGGGGCGTTTGCTCTCACGAATCTCGCACTGGGTCCCTATCGAGTGGAAACCACCAAGCCAGGCTTCGCGGCAAGCGTTAGAACGGGTATCGTCCTTCAGGTTGACAGCGACCCGACGCTCACGTTTTCGCTGGGGGTCGGCGCGGTGACGGAAAGCATCAGCGTCGAGGCCAACGCCAGTCAGGTCGAAACGCGGGCCCAGGGGATAGGAAACGTTATCGAGTCTCAGCGCGTGCTCGAACTGCCCCTCAACGGGCGCAATGTCACCGATCTGGTTACGGTGTCGGGAGCAGCGGTACAGGTCGCCACTAGTCCGAGTTACGGCATGGCGACAGGCGCGTTAATTTCCGTCGCCGGAGGCACCGCCTACAGCGTTCAATATCTGCTCGACGGTGCTGTCCATCTAGATACCTACGTGGGTAACGGTATGCCCCTCCCGTTCCCGGAGGCGCTGCAAGAATTCAAAATTACTACCAGCGCCCAGGACGCTACCTCCGGGGGCCACTCCGGGGCTACGGTCTCTTCGGTGACACGGTCTGGCACCAACGCCATTCATGGCGACGCCTTCGAGTTCCTGCGCAATTCCGCGTTGAATGGAACCGATTTCTTCTCGACGAGGAAAGACCAACTCAAACGTAACCAGTTTGGCGGCGTGATCGGCGGACCTATAAAAAAAGATAAGCTATTCTTCTTCGCTGGTTATCAGCGTACCGCCCTCCGGCAGACGCCGTCCGACACGCAAGCATTCGTTCCTACCGCCGCCATGCTGACCGGCGATTTCACTGCCTATGTCGCCAACGGATGTGGCTCGGTCGCCGGCTTAGTCAATGGTCATCTTCCTTCCGTGGACCCGATCGCGGTGAAACTTTCCAGTTACCTTCCCGCCGCAACCAACGCCTGCGGTTTGGTCTACACGGGGCTGCCCGTGCATCAAAATCTGGGACAAGCCATCGGTCGAGTGGACTATCAGATCAGCGACAAGCAAAGCTTTTTCGCGCGGTATATCAACAATACGGATCAGAGAGCCGATCCGCATAGTCTATCCCCGAACGACCTTTTGTCATCGGGCCCGCAAAATGGTGCGCCTACTCTAACCGGCACCGACGACATGTTTAACTCGCTGGTGTTGGGCGATACCTACATCGTTAACGCGAACCTCGTGAACTCCTTCCGCGTATTCGGGAACCGCGTGGGCGCCAACCACTTCCCGTCGACCATACCGTCCGGGGTTTCCTATAAGGATCTCGGTATCAATGTTAATCCATCCGGGCTTGATAACTATTTCAATTTCAACGTGACCGGCGGATTTCAAATCGATAACGCCGCTAATGCCCTCACGCAGGATCATGAGGATAATTTCGGTATCAATAACGATGTAACCTGGATTCACGGAAAGCACCAAGTTGCTTTTGGCGTTAGCTACTTCAGGGGCATCGTCATCGAAGACTCCTACGCGTTCGCCGGCGGACAATTTGTTTTTGCCAGCTTGTCCGATTTCTTGCAGGGAAAAGCGCAACAATTCAAAGAATCTCCTCCCAACCCGAACTACAGCCGGCAGAACTTTCTGGGCGTGTATGTCGCCGATACCTGGAAACTCTCGCAACACCTGACGGTGAATGCGGGCGTTCGCTGGGATCCCTACCTGCCTTTGCAGTTGATCAATCATGATGGTCTGCAATTCAGTCAGATCAACTTTAACGCAGGTATCCGGAGTACCGTGCTGCCCTCGGCGCCTCCCGGAATCCTCCTGTACGGTGACCAGGGTTACACCGGCAATTCGGGAATAGGCACTAAACTTAACCACTTTTCGCCGCGTTTAGGGTTTGCCTATGACCCGTTCGGCGACGGAAAAACCGCGATTCGCGCGGGGGCGGGAATGGCCTATGATTTTGTCCCGCAGAACATCTTTCAAAATGTATCTTCGGTATCGCCCTACCGCCTAGCAACCACAGTTACCAGTGTTTCTCTTTCTAATCCGTGGAACAATCCCACCACAAACGGCGTCAATCCCTACCCTTACAGCTATCTGTCGGGCTCCACGCCCTGGCCGTCCATCCCTAACCAGAACTTGATCGTAATGAAGAATAATATAGCCACTCCCCTGCAGTACCAGTGGAATTTTGGCATCCAGCGTCAGATCACGACCGGCCTGTTCGCCTCGGCGACTTATATCGGTTCGCACATGATCCATACTTGGAATGGCCTCGAACTGAATCCAGCAGTTTACATTCCTGGAAACTGCGTTGCGGGGCAGTACGGCCTTACTGCGGCCGGACCTTGCTCTAGCACGTCCAACACCGCCCAACGGCGTTTATTGAGGCTCGCTAATCCCAGCGCTCCTAACGTGAATACGCTGGGATCCATCGCCGAGATCGACGATAGCGGCACGGCAAGCTACAACGGCCTTCTCATGAACTCCACCTACCGCAAAGGAAACGTCAACATTCAAGGCAACTACACTTGGTCCCATTGCCTGGGGCTTTCGACGGCAACCTTCCAGAGTTACCAAGCATCCTACCAGCACGTTCCCGGTCAGACCAGTGGACCCGTGGATCGGAACCTGGACAGCGGCAACTGCACCGCAGGGACCGCCCTCTCGCCCTCTCTCGTCGACTACCGGCAAATCGCCAATGTCACGCTTGTGGTCAAGACGCCGAAATTCTCTAATAATTGGACGCGGCGAATCGCAAGCGGCTGGACGCTCGCCTCGATCGTCACGGCGCGCACCGGCGCGCACCTGACGCCGAACACTGGTTCCGATGTAGCGTTGAATGGAATCTTCCTTGGGTCCGGGACCTTCCCGGTACCCCAGCGGCCCAACATCGTGCTGGCGGACACTTCGGCCACCAACCAGGGGCAGAGCTGCTCACCCGGCCCCTGCGTCTCCTGGCTGAACCGGGCCGCTTTCGCCCTTCCGGCGACCGGCACTTTGTCGTCCACGGGTATCGGCGGGATCGTCGGCCCGGGATTCTGGGAATGGGACCAGACGATTTCCCACCAATTCCGGATTACCGAATCGCAACAGATTGAATTCCGCGCCGAAGCGTTTAACGTGACCAATACTGAGCGGCTGGGGAACCCTGGCGTAACCTATTCCACCGCGTCCACGTTTGGCAAAATTACGTCGTCCGCGGTTGGAAGTACGCCCAGGGTGGTTCAGTTTGCATTGAAATACATTTTCTAAGAGGTCGTTATTTTTGGCCAAGTCATTGCTGTTCGGATCTTTACTTGGGGGGCTGGCATTCGCTGCCAGCCCCCCTTCCGCGAGTACCTTTAATCGGGATGTCCTTCCCGTTTTGCAGAAGCACTGCCAGACGTGCCATCGGCCTGGACAGGTCGCTCCAATGTCTTTCCTTTCGTACCAAGCCGCGCGGCCTTGGGCGAAATCAATGAAGGCCGCCGTACTAAGCCGGAAGATGCCGCCATGGTTCGCAGACGACCAGGAGAGCCAAGCTCATTTTCTGAACGACAGCTCCTTGGCACAAAAAGACATCGATATTATTGCGAAGTGGGCCGACGCAGGCGCTCCTGAAGGTGAAGCGAAGGACGCGCCCCCTCCCTTCAAGTGGCCAGAGGAGGGTTGGCTTATAAAGCCGGATGTGATCGTCAAGGGGCCGACTTACACGGTGCCGGCAGCCCCCCTAAATAACGTCATCGAATGGATCGACATCGTCGTGCCGAGCGGCTTTACGAAAGATACCTGGGTCACCTCCATGGAGTTAAAGCCGGACCATAGGGCCATCACCCATCATGTCTGTATCCATTTTGTCCCCCACACCTCCGACATCAAATACAACGTCCCGCTTTGGGTTGATAAGCAGCGTGATGAAAAAGGCCTGGAACTTCCGCGGGCCAAGGGCGATAGGGCCCCTCGGAGTCCCATCTGGGCGAAGGCGAGCGGAAGCGAAATATGCTACGTGCCAGGAAATGAAGCGGAAGACTACAGGATTTTCGGCGCCGGCAAATTGATCCCCGCCAACACCGACTTTATCTTCCGGCTACACTATACTCCTAACGGGACTCAGATCGACGATACGCCCGAGCTGGGATTGACCATCGCGAAGGAACAACCCGATCGCCAGTACGTCTCGCTGCTGATCAGCTCACCTTCGGATGCGGAAAGTTTCAAGATTCCGCCGCATGCGGGCAACTGGGAGAGCCCTGTCGCGCAGACTGAATTCATGGAGGATGTCTCGCTGGTCTGGATGATGCCGCATATGCACCTGCGCGGTAAGGATATGAAATATAAGTTGATCTTCCCGGACGGCAGGGAGCAAGTCATACTAAACGTACCTCATTATGACTTCAACTGGCAGCTTGGGTATGACGTCAACCCTATTCAGATACCTAAAGGGACTAAGCTGATCGTCTACGCGCATTACGACAATTCAGAAAATAACAAGTACAATCCAGATCCTAACCAAACCGTTTATTATGGCGACATGACGTGGGAAGAAATGATGTCCCCTTTCTTTGACGTGATCGTGTCCAAGGATGTGGATCCCAAGAAAATCCTCAAGCGCGACACGATTATCGGTGGGGGCGCGTAGCTCCGGGTCTCAACGTCGTTTTCTCTGGCATATTCGATCAATATCACCACGAATCATACAGCTGGCGCCGAAGTATGTAGTCTGAGAAGCGAGTTTTCAGGCACTCTGAGAGCCTGCAACTTTGGGGTGTACGCTATGCAAGCCCATAACCCGAGATATTCTTTAATGTATGCACATGCGCCGAATCGTTAGCACGATAGCTAGTATGGCAGCCTTGGTTGGGACCGCCGCGGCTCAGAATTCCCCTTCACCCACGCCCCGAACGGGTCTGCCGCGAACAGCTGACGGCAAGCCAAATCTCGCTGGCATATGGCAGGTGTCCGACAGCGCCCCGGCCGGCGATCTCCGGGATCACGCCGCACGGTACGACATGCGGGCCGGCCAATCCGTCGTCGTTGGCGGCGAGATCCCCTATCAGCCTCAGGCCGCCGAGAAGAGGGCCGAGAATTTTAAAAATCGCCGGAAGGCCGATCCGCTGGGTCAATGCTTTATGCCCGGGGTACCCCGCATCATGTATCTGGATTCCCCGTTTCAGATCTTCCAGACGCCCCAGGCTATTGCAATGACCTTCGAGTGGTCACTGGTGTACCGCCTGATCTACACAGATGGCAGTTCGCACCCTGCGGGCCTCGATTTCTGGATGGGCGATTCCCGGGGACGGTGGGAAGGAGACGCGCTGGTTGTCGACGTCGCGAACCACAAGGATAAGACCTGGTTCGACTTGGCGGGCGATTTTCACAGCGATGCTCTTCATGTGGTCGAGCGATACCGCATGACCGATTCCGACACAATAGAGTACGAAGCGACCATCGAGGATCCGAAGACCTTCACGAAATCCTGGACGATCCATGTCCCTTTGAAACGGCGAACCGGCCTGGGTGACAGGATTCTGGAGTACGGCTGTCAGTCGGAAACGGAAGAGGCTAACGGCGCCTTCCAGCGCGAAGAACGAACGTGGTATTCAGGCAGTGGAACCTCGCCGACGCCGTCCAGCGCAGCGGCTCCCTGGCCCGCGCCAACCAGGTCGCCGGCCGACAGCAGGCCGAACCTGCAGGGCTTTTATCAGTCCGATGGCGGAGGCGCGAACTACGGCCTGGAGAAACACGCCACGGAATCTCATGGCTTCACTCCCGGCGGGCGAGGGGTCATCGTCGATCCGCCGGACGGGAACCTTCCGATGCTGCCGTGGGCCATAAAGGAAACGATCGACCGGAACCTGCCTGAACGCGGCTACGACGATCCCACGGCGCACTGTTTCCCCGCGGGCATTCCGCGCTCGATGTATGTCCCCTCGCCGTTGCATATCATCCAAACATCGGATTACATCGTTTTTCTGCACGAACGGATGGCGTGGCGCATCGTGTCGCTGAACCGGAACACTCACCTTCCCGATTCCATCCGGCTTTGGCAGGGAGATTCAATCGGCAGATGGGAAGGCAATACGCTGGTCGTAGATACGGCCAATTTCAACGGTAAGACCTGGCTCAATGAAGTGGGCGAAATTGTGAGCTACGCCGAACACATGGTCGAACGATTCACCCAGGTTAATCCCGACGCCATCAACTACGAAGCGACGGTCACCGATCCACTGGTGTATTCAAGGCCGTGGACGATCGCATTTCCACTTAAGACCGAAAAAGGCGGGCTGCTCGAGGTGGCGTGTCACGAGGACGATCAGGACCTCGCGCATCTCAAGTTCATCAAAGACGCGGCCGCTGCTAAAAAAAAATAGCGCCCACCGATGGCTCGGCGCTGCGCTAACTGCTTTTAATTTGAAAAACGCTATGTCGCAAGGCGCGAACTTTGCGGCTGCGCTGAGATCCGTCAGCGCCGACCGCGGCCTGAGGGCGGCGAAGATAGTAACTGCCCAGGCGGCTGCGTTCCACCAGGGCGGGAACCGGAGAACCCGGACACTTCCTCCAAAATTTACGAGTGGTCTTCGCGGTTCCTACTCATTTTAGGCCTCAGCTTGCGATAAACCCTTGCCCGCGATGAGCAACTACGTACGACGGACGGTTTGCGGGATAGTTCAAGGACTGCGGGGGCAAAGCCTGTTCGGCCTGGGAGAAGTTCGCCAAACTGGGTTCGTCATCCCCGCTAAGGCCGGTCTCCAGGGACCTCATAGTGCAATCCATGGAAAGCTCCGGGTCAATGAACTGCACCTGCAGACGCCGCGAGATTTCCTGGCTGGCTTTCTGCAATAGCATGACCCAGCCAGCAAGATCCCGGCTGCCTGGTCTTAACACATTCTCCTCAAGACACAAAGCGGCCGGGACATTTCCTTTGGCATCGAAAACAGGAGCAGCAATCGAGAAAGGGTCCAGCGCAAACCGTCTTTCACGAATGGCGTATCCCCGCTCGCGGATGTGTTCAAGTTCGGCCATCGCGCACTCCGTCGCCGGGGATGGCTGCCTGAGAGGTAGGGCAGCCGGTTGTGCGCACGCTCCGCCCGTCTCGGCAAAATTTTTCGGACGGGAATAGGCCAGTAGCACTTTGCCAGGAGCACTGGAATGGAGGGAGTACTCGGAGCCGAGGCCGCTCGCCGCGCCAGAGCGCCGTTCCTCCGGCCACGTATTCTCGACCGTGTTAAATGCGAATGCAGATCCGTCCAGACAGTCAATCGCGACCACTCGATTGCCAGCCCGAACACCCAGGATCACCATGAGCCCG
>JALYIB010000346.1 GCA_030775965.1 Acidobacteriota bacterium
CGTCATCATCCTGGGCTTGAGCGTGAACCGCTTCCACAAACAGCTCGAGTAAGAGTTTTTCCAGCCTCAACGCACTAACTCGCGAAGGAGTCCGACGGAGTGGAGTTGGTTCTAAGGGATGTTCCTAGACGTCCCGGACCATCCCCGGCCTGCTTGGTGGCAGGTCGGGGAAATCCCTTCCGGGCGGAGAGGAGGCGACTGTGATCAGCATAATTGTCACGATCGCTGCCGTGCTTACCATCACGGTTTCGGTTACCATCCGCGTTAGGCGGAGGTGATCGACCTTCGGGGCTGGTTATCCGGCCCCGATCCTTCTTGAGTATACGCCTATCCGGGCTGCCTTGGTACACTCAAATCAGATGGATTCTCGCCGGAAATTTCTGGGCAAAGTGGCCTCCGGATTAGCCGGAACGCTGGCTGCCGTGCCCGCGCGAGCCCTCGGCGCGAACGATCGCATCCGTGTCGGTATCATCGGCGTGGGTGATCGCGGACTGGAACTGCTCAACCAGATCCGCGCTTGCGAGAACGCGGAAATTGTGGGCTTCGCCGATATTTATAGCAAGCGCCTGGAAAAAGCCGCGAGTTTCGCGCCCAACGCGGCGACTTTCACGGACTACCGGCGCCTGCTCGACGATTCATCGCTCGACGCCGTGGTAATCGCCACGCCGCCGCACCTGCACTCCGAGCAATTCGCCGCCGCCCTCGACGCCGGCAAGCACGTGTATCAGGAAAAAACGCTGGCGAATACGCTCGGTCAGGCCAAGCGCATGCGAGCGTCCTATTTAAAGGATCGCAATAAGCACGTGGTTCAGATCGGCCATCAGGCGTGCTCCTTCGGACAGCTAGCCGACGTCGAGCAATTCCTCACGCCTGCCGGCTGCATCGGAAAAGTAAGCGCGCTGGTGATGCGGAACTACCGCAATACGCCGCGCGGTAAAGCGCAGTGGGCGCGGCCGGCGCTGCTGACCGCGGACGTGAATCCGCGGAATGTGATTTGGGAATCCTTCGATGCGGGCCCCTTCGATGCCAACCGGTTTATCCACTGGCGCTATTTTTGGGATTACTCCGGCGGTAACGTCTCGGAAAACATGAGCCAGCAATTGGCGTTCTGGTATCGTGCTCTCCAATTGCAAATTCCGCGATCGGCCACCATGAGCGGCGGCATCTATTTGTGGGACGATGGCCGCGAAACGCCGGACACCATGCATGTCTCGCTGGAGCAGCCGGAATATATGCAGGTGAGCTGGTCGTCCGGATTCGGCAATAACCAGTTGGGCGTCACCGAAGACTTGCTGGGCTCGCATGGAACGATTTCACGCGCCAATCACGTGCGCTACACGCCGCAGAAAATCAACCGGCCGGATGACGTCGAGCGCATGGGCCGCGCCGGGCACGTGCCGCACGCGCACATGGAAAATTTCTTCGCTTCGATCCGCAGCGGCCGCCCGCCGAATTGCCCCTTCGAAGTCGGCTATCGCGTGAACGTCGCCTGCATGATGGCGGTGGAAAGCTACCGCGCGGGCCGTACGATGCGATGGAACGCGGAAATCGAAGAGATCGTTTAGCGTTCCTGCCCATTGGCGAAACATATGGACTTCGGATACACCCCGGAACAGCAGCATCTGCGCAAGACCGTCCGCGCTTTCTGTGAAGCTGAGATAAAGCCTCACGTGATGGAGTGGGACGAATCGCAAACCTTCCCGGATCAGGTATTCCGCAAGTTAGGAGATCTCGGCGTGCTGGGCGCCGTCTTTCCTGAAAAATGGGGTGGCTCGGGCTATAGCTACGTCGATTATTCGCTGGTGATGGAGGAGTTGGCGCGCGTCGATCCCTCCGTCGCGCTGTGCGTCGCGGCGCACGTTTCGCTTTGTACCAATCACATCTATCTGGCTGGGAACGACGAGCAGAAGCAGCGCTACATTCCCAAGCTCGCGTCGGGCGAATGGATCGGCTCCTGGGCCTTGACCGAGCCGGAATCGGGTTCGGATGCTGGAGGAACTCACGCCAGAGCGGTCCGCGAGGGCGATGATTGGGTGATCAATGGCAGCAAGACTTTCACCACCAATGGCCAAGTGGCGGATCTATGCGTCGTCATGGCGGTGACGGATCGCGCGGCCTCGTCACATGGAATTTCGGCGTTCCTGGTGGAAAAAGGCACGCCGGGCTTTCGTCCCGGTAAGAAGGAAAACAAGCTGGGCATGCGCTGTTCGCCCACCAATGAGATGATCCTCGCCGATTGCCGCGTTCCCGCCTCGCAACTATGCGGCAAGCAAGGGGAAGGATTCGTGGATGCCCTGCGCATTCTCGACGGCGGCCGGATTTCGATTGCCGCCTTGGCTGTGGGCATCGCGCAGGGGGCCTACGAGGCGTCACTGCGCTATTCAAAGCAGCGTAAACAATTCGGACGCTTCATTTCGGAATTCCAGGCCATTCAGCACAAGCTAGCCGATATGGCGACGGATATTGACGCCTCCCGCCTCCTCACGTTGCGCGCTGCGTGGATGAAAGACAACGGCCAGAACGTCAACAAAGAGTCTTCGATGGCCAAACTGTTCGCCTCGGAAACCGCGGTTCGGGTGGCCGATGAGGCGGTGCAGGTTCACGGCGGCTACGGTTTTTTGAAAGACTACCCGGTGGAAAAATTCTATCGCGATGTAAAACTGTGCACCATCGGTGAGGGCACCAGCGAAATCCAGCGGTTGGTGATCGCACGCCAGCTTCTGAACACCGAGCGCCAGCATGGCTGAGCTTGCCGGCGAGGTGTTACGGGGCGACCTGCGCGCCCTGGCCCGCGCCGCCACGCTCATTGAAAACCAAAGTGCCGAAACTTTATTGAGGGAGCTTTCCCCGCATACCGGACGCGCCCTGATCTTGGGCGTCACCGGAGCCCCCGGCGCGGGTAAGAGCACGCTGTGCGATCGACTGATTTCACTGCTGCGCGCCGAGGGTAAAACCGTGGGCGTGATTGCCGTCGACCCCTCCAGTCCGCTTACCGGCGGCGCGATTCTCGGCGACCGCATCCGCATGCAGCAGCATCATGCAGACCCCGGAGTGTTCATTCGCTCCATGGCCACTCGTGGAATTCCAGGTGGGATCGCGCGCGCGACGGCCGATCTGGCGACACTGCTCGATGCCGCCGGGCGCGACGTTATTATCATCGAAACCGTGGGCGTGGGCCAGAGCGAAGTAGAAGTCGCCCGGCTTGCGCAGGTGACCATCCTCGTGACGGTTCCAGCGAGCGGAGACGATGTGCAGGCAATGAAAGCGGGTGTCCTCGAAATCGCCGACGTCTTTGTGATCAACAAGGCCGACTTGCCGGGGGCGGACAAACTGGAACAGGAACTGCACCAGATCGCGGGTGATCGTCCGCTCCTGCGCACCGTAGCCAGCGAAGGGCAGGGAATTGCCGAAGTGCTCCAGGCCGCCCGCACCTGCAAACGGGAAAAGCATTTTCGTCCCACGGAGGCGCCCCCGCGCATCGATCATCTGGGGATCGCCGTGCGCTCGCTCGACCAGGCGTTGAAGTTTTACCAAGCGCAATTGGGTTTGCACGTCACGATGCGGGAAACGGTGGCGCAAGAAAAAGTGAATGTGGCGATGCTGCCCTTAGGCGATCCCAGAATTGAATTATTAGAGCCATCCGAACCCGGCTCGGTCATCGCGAAGTTTATCGAGAAGCGCGGTGAAGGACTCCACCACGTGGCGCTCAAAGTTCCGGATCTTCTCACCTGCGTCGAGCGTCTGCGCTCCGCTGGGGCGCGCATTCTTAACGAGCCGCGCCCCGGCGCCGGCGGGCACTTGTACGTCTTTGTGCACCCCGCCTCCACCGGCGGCGTATTATTAGAACTCATACAAGCATGAACCCAAAAATTGGAATCATCGGCGGCAGCGGATTGTATTCGATGCCTGGATTTGAAGCGCAGGAAGAGCGCACAGTGGATACGCCCTGGGGCGCGCCCTCGGATGCGTACGTGGTGGGCAGACTCGCCGGCAAAGAAGTCGCGTTTCTGGCGCGCCACGGCCGCGGTCATCGCTTCTCCCCGTCGGAGCTGAATTTCCGCGCGAACATTTACGGCATGAAAATGTTGGGCGTGGAGCGCATTCTGTCGCTCAGCGCCGTCGGCTCCCTCAAGGAAGAACATCAACCGCTGGACTTCGTGATCCCGGACCAATTCGTCGACCGCACGCGCGGCCGCGTCTCTACATTTTTCGGCGATGGCCTGGTCGCTCACATTAGCTTCGCCCATCCCATCTGCTCGCAGTTGGCGCACGTCGCGCATCGTGCCGCCAAGACCTGCGGAGTCACTGCCAAGCTTGGCGGCACCTATCTCTGCATGGAGGGCCCGGCGTTTTCGACGCTCGCGGAATCGAATCTCTATCGCAGTTGGGGAATGGACGTAATTGGTATGACCAATCTGCAGGAAGCGAAACTCGCCCGCGAAGCCGAGTTGTGTTACACCACCATCGCCATGGTTACCGACTACGATTGCTGGCATCCGGATCACGACGCCGTAACGGTCAACGACATTATCGCGAACCTGACGCAGAACGCGGACAATGCCGCCAAACTGGTGAAAGAGGCCGTCCGCAGCATGCCCGAGCGCGAGTGTAAATGTGGATCGGCGCTAGCCCACGCGTTGATTACGGATCGCGCGACGATCCCCGGCGCCACCCGCAAAAAGCTGGAGCTTCTGGTTGGAAAATACCTGTAACGAGCTGCTCGAATACTGCCTGCGCGGCGCGCCGTGGCCCGATGAACTTCTGCACCGAGCCCTGGCGATCGACGGCGGACGCGCCTTCTTGTCGATCGTTGTCGAGCGCCTGGGAGATCTGTTCGAGCCGCGGCTCTGCGAAACTTACGATCGCTTGTTTACGCAGGCCATCCTGCGCACTACCCCCGAGCTGGCGTCGCGTTTGCGCACGCCGGCCGAACACACTCTCCCCCATACGGTCCATCGCGTCTACGTGCTCTCCCGCGTGACGCTGGGCGCCGACGTAGCCGTAACCAGCGTGCTGCTGGACGCGGCCAAGCTGCGTTACCCCGGCGCTGAAATCGTTTTTGTGGGCCCGCTAAAGTCATTTGAATTGTTCGAGGCCGATGCGCGCCTCCAGCACAGACTCGTTCCCTACGCCCGCTCCGGCGCGTTGCAGGATCGGCTGTGCGCAACGGCCAGCCTGTGGCTTGACGACGGCATCGTCATCGATCCGGATTCGCGTTTATCGCAGCTGGGTTTGATTTCGGTATGCCAGGAACACAATTACTTTCACTTCCCCAGCCGCGCTTACGGAGGTGACGGCAATCAGCCCCTCGCCGACCTCGCCGCGCGCTGGGCGCATCAGGTGCTCGGCGTGAAGGGCGCCAGGCCCTATGTAGCGCCTCTGCCTTCCACCGCGCCGCCGGCCGATATTACGGTCAGCCTGGGCGTCGGCGAAAACCCTTCGAAGCGTCTCAACGACGCGCAAGAACGCGAGTTAATACGCGCACTCGCAGAGACCGGTGCGTCCATCTTAGTCGACAAAGGCGGAAGCGCGGAAGAGCGCGAACGCGTCGAACGCGCGCTGCTTCCAGGCATGCGCACCCACGAGGGAGCCTTCGCTCCCTTCGCCGCTCAGATCGCCACTTCGAAACTGTTCGTGGGCTACGATTCCGCCGGCGGCCACGTAGCATCGGCCTGCGGAGTGCCCCTCATCAGCATCGCCAAAGGTTTTGTCAGCGAGCGCATGGCCGCGCGCTGGCGCCCCGGCGGCGTGATTTTGAATGAAGGTGAACTCGCGCAAGTGCCCGGACGGGCGCGCCTGCTGCTCAATACTTAACCGGCTTGGCGTCGCGCCACAAACGTTCCAGATCGTAGTACGCGCGCGTCTTCTCGGAAAATATATTGATCACGTAATCGCCGTAATCCATCAATACCCACTCCGCGTTGCTATAGCCTTCCACGCTCGATGGAATGTCGCCGTGTTCCTTCATCTGCTCCTCGATCTCATTCGATATCGCCTGATTCTGCCGCGAATTCGCGCCGCTGCAGATAATCAGGGTGTCGCTGAAGGTGGTCACGTCGCGCAGATCCAGCACCTTAATATCTTGCGCTTGTTTGGATTCGGCGGCGTGAACGGCGGTGAGCCAGAGAGGGTCGGGGTCTTGCGCTACGGCTTGCTTCAGTGCCTTCTTGGTGCGTGCCAGGATGTAGGGTGCTCCTGCTGGTATTGTACAATCTCGCTAGTGCCTTCGCTCAGAGTGTTGCTTTCCGCCGAACAAATTCACAACCGCATCGCGGAACTGGGAGCGGAGATCGATCGCGATTATCCGGCCGATGAGCCGGTGTACCTGATTGCCGTTCTCAAAGGCGCATTCATCTTCATGGCCGACCTGGCGCGCGCCATGAACAACCCCGCGCGCATCGAGTTCATCGGCATTTCGAGCTACGGCAAAGGGAAGACGAGTTCCGGGCAAGTCCAGTTGACCAAGGATCTGGACGCGCCAATCGAAGGGCATCACGTAATTATCGTGGAGGACATTCTCGACACTGGCATCACGCTGCACTATCTGACGACGCTGATGGCCCAGCGCAAGCCCAAGTCCCTGCGGATCGTGACGTTGCTCGATAAACCGGAGCGGCGCAAGAGTCCGGTGAACGCGGATTACGTGGGATTCAAAATCCCCGACGAGTTTGTGGTCGGCTATGGCCTGGACTACGCCGAAGACTACCGGAATTTGAAAGACGTTTGCGTGATGAGCGACCGTTAGTTCTTGGCCGCGCCTAGCAAGGGCTTCAGCGTTCGCAGCACCGTGTCCGCAACAATCTGAGCCCCTTGGGCAGT
>JALYIB010000347.1 GCA_030775965.1 Acidobacteriota bacterium
GCACAAGCCGCCGCCTTCCGCGCCGAATTACAGGACCGTTATGGGCCGCCCCCCGACGCCGTCGGCACGCTCTTCGCCTTCGCCCTCCTCAAAACCGAAGCCGAAAAACTAGGAGTCGAAGCCATAGACCGCCGGGGCAGCGCCGTGCAAATCAAATTCCACCCGGGCTCGAAAATCGATCCGTCCCGACTCATGGCCCTGGTGTCATCCGTCGAAGGCGCCCAGTTTACCCCCGCCGGCGTGCTCCGTCTGCCACTCCCTGCCGCGTCCGAAACTCCCAGCGGTGTCCTGACCTTCCTGGAGCACTCGCTCGAAACCCTAGCCGGGTCGAACGCTGCACCCGAGGCGGTATAATCACTCTATGCGCCACCCGCTTCTTGTCGTGAGCCTAGCAGTCGCCAGTCTAGCGTCGGCCGCGGAAATCACGGTGATCGATGAGATCATCGCCAAAGTGAACGGCGACATCGTCACGCGCGGCGACTACGATCGCAGCCGCAAACAACTGGAGGCCAGCTTGCGCGAGCAAGGCGCCGCCGGAGAGCGCCTCATGGTTGCGATGAAAGGAGCCGAGCAGAACATTCTCCGCGAGCGCATCGATCAGCTCCTGCTCCAATCCAAAGCGAAAGAGCTGAATCTCAATGTCGATTCCGAAGTAGCCAAGCAACTCGCCGACATCCAGCGCAACGCTAAGATTTCCGATCCCGACAAGTTCCAGCAGTTCGTCAAGGAACAAACCGGGATGTCCTATGAAGACTACAAGAACGATCGCAAGAACGAACTGCTGACCAATCGCGTGGTCCGCCAGGAAGTCTCCGGCAGAATTCAGATTAAGAAGGAAGAATCGCAAGCGTATTACGAGCTCCATAAAGACGAGTTCCAGCGCGCCGAGCGCGTATTCTTGCGTGAAATCCTAGTGGCTATCCAGCCCGGCACCGACGCCGCGGCCGCCGAGAAAAAGGCCAAGGATCTGTCGGCCCGCGGCAAGAAAGGCGAGAAATTCGACGAGCTCGCGCACAACAATTCCGACGCGGCCAGCTCGCAGCAGGACGGCGATATCGGTGCCTACGAAAAGGGCAAGCTGCGCCCTGAGATTGAAGCAACCGTATGGGATCAGCAGCGCGGCTACGTCACGGACCCTATCAATGTAGGCAACGGATTTCTGGTTCTTAAAGTGGAAGAACACCAGAAGAGTGGCCTCGCCAGCTTTGAAGAAGTGCAGAATGAGATTACCAACAAGCTGTTCAATCCCCGCTTCGCACCGGAGCTGCGCCGCTATCTCACCGAACTGCGTGTGAATGCGTTCCTCGAAATCAAGCCCGGCTATGAAGACAGCGGAGCCGCGCCCGGTAAGAATACCGCGTGGGTGGACCCTGCCGAGATTAAGCCCGAAACCATCACCAAGGAACAGGTGGCCGCCAGACAACGCAAGCGCCGCTTGCTGGGCCTGGTTCCCATCCCTGGTACCAGCACCCAGAATACCGGCACCTCGTCATCGCACTAAGCCGCGGCGATCTTAGAACAATGAAGACTCCTTATGTATCCGAGCTGGAACCGAATCAGCTCGTGCAGGGCGTGTTTCTCGTCCAGCACAAAGAAATTCGCCAGAAGAAGACCGGCGAGCCGTATCTCTCGCTGACCCTCGCCGATCGCAGCGGCGACCTCGACGCCAAGATGTGGGACAACGTTCCAGAGGTGATGGATACCTTCGAACGTGATTGCTTCCTCAAGGTCAAAGGCATGGTGCAGTTGTTCCAGAACAAGCCGCAGCTCACCATCTACCGCCTGCAGCTGCTGCCCGAGACCGAGATCGACATCGCCGATTTCCTGCCTGCCTCCAAACGCGACCGCGATGAAATGTTCGCGGAGCTCCAGGGCTGGATCGCCTCGATGACCCACCCGCACTTGAAGGCGCTGATCGAAACTATCTTCGCCGACGAAGCTGTCGCGCTCGCCTACCGCACCGCGCCCGCTGCGAAATCCATTCATCACGGCTGGATCGGCGGCTTGATCGAGCACGTGCTCTCGGTTTGCCAGTTAGCGAAAGTTACCGCTGCGCACTATCCGGATATCGACTTCGATCTGCTCCTCACCGGCGTGATCTTGCATGACATCGGCAAGATCCGTGAGCTAACCTATGCGCGCAGCCTGGGCTACAGCACCGAAGGCCAGCTGATCGGCCATATCTCGATCGGCGTCGGCATGGTCGAAGACGCGTTGCGCCAGCTTCCCGGATTCCCGCCCCTGCTACGCGATTTGGTCGAGCACATGATCTTGAGCCATCACGGCTCGCTCGAATTCGGTTCGCCCAAGGTTCCTATGTTTCTGGAGGCGATGCTGCTGCACCAGATCGACAATCTGGATTCGAAGATGGAAGCCATGCGCGCCCATATCGCCAAGGATCGCCAAGCCACGGGCGTGTGGACCGGATATAACCCGGCGCTCGAACGCATGGTTCTGAAGAAGCAGCAGTATCTGGTGGAACCCGAAGAGCAAGCCGCGCCGCCCGCTCCACTGCCCACCGCCGCCGCGCTAATCGCGAAAGCCCAGCCTTCATCGGCCTTCGCCGCGAAACTGCAGGGCGCGCTCAAAAGCGAATCTTAGAAAAGGCGACATTCGTGTTGCTAGCCTTGACGCGCGAGTGCTTCCGCGATTTCTTCCCCAATCGCGAGTGCCGCTGTAGCCGCCGGACTGGGCGCATTCACGACGTGCAGTTCGCCGGGTCCTTCGACGAAATGAAAGTCCTCGACCAGCGCGCCTTCGGGAGTCATCGCCTGCGCGCGCACGCCCGCTCCGCCCGCAACCAGATCCGAGGGCTGGATCTCGGGCACCAGGCGCTGCAGCGTCGCGCAGAACAGTTCTTTACTGAAGGAGCGCCGCACCTCCATCCAGCAGGTGCTTGAATACTTGGCGAGAAACTTCCACAGTCCGGGGAACGCCAGGGCGTCGGCTAGATCGCGCACACGCAGATCCGACTTCCGGTAGCCTTCGCGCGAGAACGCCAGCACCGCGTTAGGCCCCGCTTCAATGCCACCGTGAATCATGCGCGTGTAATGAACGCCCAGGAAAGGGAAGTTAGGATCGGGCACTGGATAGATTAGGTTGCGCACCAGATACTGGCGCTCCGGGCGAATGCCGTAATATTCGCCGCGAAAGGGCACGATGTGAACCGATCGCGCGTGACCTGTAAGCGCCGCCACGCGGTCCGCTTGGAGCCCGGCGCAGGTGACGATACGTTCGGCTTGGTAATCGCCCGCGCTGCTGTGAACGCGCCACCCCGAACCTTCGCGCGCGATGGCGGTTACTGCGGCGCTGGTGATGACTTCGCCGCCGCGGGCTTGAATCTCGCCGGACAACGCCCGGCAGACGGACGGATAATCGGCGATGCCTTCCTGCGGGACGTACACCGCCGCTACGCCCGCGGCATGCGGTTCGATTTCCTGCAATTGCTCCGCTGTGAGCCAGCGCAGACCTTCCAAGCCGTTTGCGGCGCCGCGCTCGAGCAGGGCTTGCAGCCGCGGGACTTCGTCCTGCGTCACGGCGACGACCACCTTCCCGCACACGTCATGCGCGATCGAGCGGCTCCGGCAAAACTCCACCATCTGGCGAATCCCGCGCACTGCCAGCCGCGCCTTACGCGATCCGGGTTTGTAGTAGAGCCCCGCGTGGAGCACGCCGCTATTGTGGCTGCTCTGATGGCGTCCCACGGCGGATTCTTTTTCCAACACCGTAACCTGGGCGTCAGGAAACCGCTCGCGGAGGCGCCAGGCAGTGGCCAGGCCCACAATGCCGCCGCCGACAACCACGATGCGCTGGTTCATCGCAGCGCGCGCGCCACCCATGCCCCGCACCACACCGCTAGATATCCCAGCACCACGCTCAGAACGATGTTCGCCAAACCAATCCAGATCTGTTCTTTGTCGATGGCTTCAAAGCTCTCCCACGCGAAGCTGGAAAAGGTGGTGTATCCGCCGAGAACGCCCGTCACCAGCAACAAA
>JALYIB010000348.1 GCA_030775965.1 Acidobacteriota bacterium
AAGTCCGCAACATCGCGCAAGTGACAACGGCAGTAGCCAACGGCAACCTCTCCCGCAAAATCACCGTCGACGTGCAAGGCGAAATTCTGGAGCTGAAAGACACCATCAATACCATGGTCGATCAGCTCAACTCCTTCGCCAGCGAAGTCACCCGCGTCGCCCGCGAAGTCGGCACCGACGGTAAACTCGGAGGCCAAGCCGAAGTGAAAGGCGTAGCCGGAACCTGGAAAGATTTGACCGACAACGTCAACTTCATGGCCGCCAACCTCACCACCCAGGTACGCGGCATCGCCAAGGTCGTCACCGCTGTCGCCAACGGCGACTTGAAACGCAAACTGATTCTCGAGACTAAAGGTGAAATTGCCGAACTCGCCGACACCATCAACGGCATGATCGATACCCTCGCCACCTTCGCCGATCAGGTCACCACCGTGGCCCGCGAAGTCGGCATCGAAGGCAAGCTGGGCGGACAAGCCCGCGTTCCTGGAGCCGCCGGCATCTGGCGCGATCTCACCGACAACGTCAATCAGCTAGCCGCCAATCTCACCACCCAAGTCCGAGCCATCGCCGAAGTCGCCACCGCCGTGACCAAAGGCGACTTGACTCGTTCCATCGCCGTCGAAGCTCAAGGCGAAGTCGCCTCGCTCAAAGACAACCTCAACGAGATGATCGTCAACCTCGCCGCCACTACTCGCAAAAACAACGAGCAGGATTGGCTGAAGACCAACATTGCTAAATTCACCGGCATGATGCAGGGCCAGCGCGACCTCCTCACCGTCGCCCAGCTCCTGCTCTCCGAACTGACCCCCCTCATCGGCGCCCAGCACGGCACCTTCTATATCACCGACACCGTCGGGGAAACCCCCGTGCTCTCGCTGCTCACCGGCTACGCCATCGGCCACGAAGACGATGTTCCGAAACGCTTCAACATCGGCCAAGGCCTGGTCGGCCAATGCGCCCGCGAAAAAGAACGCATCTTAGTCCGGGATGTCCCCGGCGACTACGTTAAAATTAATTCCAGCCTGGGCGGCGGCACCCCCCTCAGCATCGTCGTCCTCCCCGTGCTCTTTGAAGGCGATGTGAAAGCCGCGATCGAGCTCGCCTCCTTCGGCCAATTCAATGACGTCCACCTGGCGTTCCTCGATCAGCTAACCCAATCCATCGGCATCGTGCTCAACACCATCGCCGCCACCATGCGCACCGAACAGCTCCTGCAGCAGAGCCAAGCCCTAGCCGAAGAACTCCGCAGCCAGCAGCTTCAACTCCGCACCACCAACGCCGAGCTGCAAGAAAAAGCTCAGCTCTTAGCCGAGCAGAAAACCGAAGTCGAAACCAAAAACCTCGAAGTCGAACAAGCCAAGAAGGCCCTCGAAGAAAAAGCCGAACAGCTCTCGCTGACCTCCAAGTACAAGAGCGAATTCCTAGCCAACATGAGCCACGAATTGCGCACTCCGCTCAACAACCTGCTCATCCTCGCCCGCATGCTCTCCGAAAACTCCGACAAGAACCTGACCACCAAGCAAGTCAAGTTCGCCGAAACCATCCACACCTCCGGAACCGACCTGCTGGCCCTCATCAGCGACATCCTGGATCTCAGCAAAATCGAATCCGGCAAGATGGACCTTGACATCGGCGGCGTTCGCTTCGCCGAACTCCAGGACTACTGCTCGAAGACCTTCCGCCACGTTGCCGAAGGCAAGGGCCTCGATTTCGACATCGAACTCGGCAACGCCGTCACCAGCGAAATTATGCACACCGACGCCAAGCGCCTCCAGCAGGTTCTCAAAAACCTGCTCTCCAACGCCTTGAAGTTCACCGAGCATGGCGCCGTAAAGCTAACCATCGATAAAGCCAGCGCCGGCTGGAGCCTGGGCCACAGCATTCTCGGCCGCGCCAAATCCGTGATCGCCTTCACCGTGACCGACAGCGGCATCGGCATCCAGGCCGACAAGCAGCGCATCATCTTTGAAGCCTTCCAGCAAGCCGACGGCACCACCAGCCGCAAATACGGCGGAACGGGCCTCGGCCTATCGATTAGCCGCGAACTCGCGCGCCTGCTGGGCGGCGAAATCCGCTTGCAGAGCGCTCCCGGCGTCGGCAGCACCTTTACTTTGTACCTGCCCCAGACCTACGTAACCCCCGCGCAAGCCCCGAAGAGCGAAGCTCTCAAGATCACGCCCATCCAGCTAGATCAAGTAGCAGGCGCGCCCGATACCGAGGTCGACCTCATCCTCACCTCGCCCCTCGAGCATCAAGAACTGGCCGAAGAACTGGTCCTCGACGACGATCGCAATCTCATCCAACCCGGCGATTCCGTCCTGCTGATCGTCGAAGACGACCTTACCTTCGCCCGCATTTTAGTCGACCTCGCGCACGACCATCATCTAAAAGCCCTGGTAGCCCTGCGCGGCAGCAGCGCCATGTCCCTCGCGCGCGAGTTCAAGCCCGGCGCCATCACGCTCGACATCACTCTCCCCGACGTCGCCGGATGGACCATCCTGGATCGCCTGAAGCACGACCCCGCCACCCGCCACATCCCCGTTCACATCATCTCTGGCGACGAAGATCGCCGCCGCGGCCTCGCGCTCGGCGCCATGAGCTACCTCGAAAAAGCCGTCGCCAAGGATTCTTTGGTCGAAGCCTTCGCCGCCATCGAAGAGTCCGCGCAAAAACGCGTAAAAAAGCTGTTAGTCGTCTGCCCCGATGCCAGCGAGCGCCAGAACATCATCGACCTGGTAGGCGCCCCGGATCTCGAAGCCATCCCCGTGCAAACCGCGGGGGAAGCCTTGGCAGTCTTGAAACAGCAATACCTCGATGGCGTTGTCGTCCATCTGCAGATGGAAGGAATTGAACCGCTGCAGTTGGTGGAAGAAATTCAAAACCAACTCGCTCCGCATGTGCCGCCTATCGTCTTAATGGCAACGCGCACCTTCTCGGCGCGTGAAGAACAGGAACTCGCGCACGCCGCGCGCATCAGCGTAGTCAAGCGCGCCAACACGCTGGAGCGCGTGCTCGACGACACCGTGCTGTTGCTGCACCGCGCTGAGGGTGACCTCACCGAAGAGCAGTGCCGCATCCTCGACACCCTGCGCAAAACCGACGCCACGCTGGTCGGCAAAACCGTCCTGGTGGTCGACGACGACGTACGCAACATTTTCGCGCTCGCCAGCCTCCTCGAAGAACACAACATGAAAGTAGTCCACGCCGAAAACGGCCGCGCCGGCATCGAACTGTTGAAAGGCCGCCCCGAAATCGACTTGGTTTTGATGGACATCATGATGCCTGAAATGGACGGCTATGAAACCATGAGCACCATCCGCCAGATCCCCGAATTCCGCACGCTTCCCATCGTCGCCCTCACCGCCAAAGCTATGAAGGGCGATCGCGCCAAGTGCCTGGAAGCGGGTGCGTCCGACTATATCACCAAGCCCGTCGACATCGAGCAACTATTCTCGGTACTGCGCGTCTGCCTGGGCAGCGATCAGTACGAAGCCAGCCAAATGGTGGCGCCCGGTGCGTAAACCAGCTTTGCCTGCTTTGCGATGATAGGAACTGCAGTGGCAGCCGAGAGTCCAGCACTCCTGGGACGCGCACCGGATAGAGCGAAAATCCTTCTGGTGGACGATACGCCGGAGAACCTCATCTCCTTGGAGGCCGCGCTCGAAGGCCTGGGCCAGGACTTGGTTCTGGCATCCTCCGGCATGCAAGCCCTGCGCCACCTGCTCGAAGACGACTTCGCCGCCGTTCTGCTGGATGTCAAAATGCCGGAGATGGACGGTTTTCAAACCGCTGAGTTAATCCGCGCCCGCAAACGCTCGCGCCACACCCCCATTCTTTTTCTCACTGGCTATAAGAGCGACGAGCAACTCTTCCGCGGCTACGATCTCGGCGCCGTAGACTTTCTCTTCAAGCCTATCGTGCCCGAAATCCTGCGCTCCAAGGTCAAGGTGTTCGTCGAATTGAGCCACAACCACGCGCTCCTGCAGCGTCAGGCCGAGGTGCTCAGCAAAGCCGAGCAAAAATTTCGTTCGCTGCTCGAAGCCGCCCCCGACGCCATGGCCGTTGTCGATGGCGCGGGGCAAATCGTTCTAGTAAACGCGCAAGTGGAGAAAGTTTTCGGCTATCGCCGCCAGGACCTCCTGGGGAAACCCATCGGCATTCTAGTGCCCGAGCGTTTTCGCGATCGCCATCTAACCCATCGCGCCAATTTTTTCGCGGAGCCCCGTAATCGCCCCATGGGCACTGGTCTCGAACTATTCGGCGTCCGCAAGGACGGCACCGAATTCCCTGTTGAAATCAGCCTCAGCCCGCTCGATACCGAAGAAGGCCTGCTGGTCACCGCCGCCATCCGCGACGTCACGCAACGTAAGAAGGCCGATCAGGAGATCCGCGAACTCAACGCCCGCCTGGAGCAGCGCGTTGCCGAGCGCACCGCGGAGCTCCTTGAATCGAACGAGGCCCTGCGCAAATCCAACGACGATCTAAACCAGTTCGCCTACGCCGCCAGCCACGATTTGCAGGAGCCGTTAAGACTGGTCGCCCTCTACAGCCAGATCCTCCAGAAAAAACATATCAACCAGCTCGATCCGCAAGCCGAGCAGTACATTTCATACGTCGTCAGCGGAGCCCACCGCATGGAAACGCTTCTGCAAGATCTGCTGGCCTATTCGCAAGTCGGCTCCTCCGGCGAAGGGCCGGCCGGTCCCGTGGTGTGCACGGAAGCCCTTAGCAAGGTGCTGCTCAACTTGCAGGCCAGCATCGATCAAACCCAGGTGAAGATCACCTGGAACGGTCTGCCCACCATTCGCGCGCACGAAATCCGCGTGGTGCAGTTACTGCAAAACCTGGTGAGCAACGCCATCAAGTACCGCCGCGTAGAGCAAGAACCGCCCGCCGTACACATCGACGCCCAACGCCGCCCCGGTGCCTGGCTCTTCTCCGTCAAAGACAACGGCATCGGCATCAAGGCCGAGTATGCCGAACAAATCTTCGGTATTTTTAAACGCCTCCACGGCGCCAACTATCCCGGAACCGGAATCGGCTTGGCGATCTGTGAAAGAATTGTGAAGAGCTACGGCGGCCAGATCTGGGTCGAATCCACGCTGGGCCAAGGCTCAACTTTTTATTTCACTTTTCCGGATCGTTCCGAATGATCGCCAAAAACCAAGGGCAGGGCGTCCCCCCCCAAGAGGGTCCTGCCGGCCGTGAATCGCTGCGCGAATTCATCTCCATGGCCGCCCACGATCTGCGCGAGCCGCTCCGCGCCATTCGCCTGGGCGCGCGCCTCCTGGGAGCCGAAGACATCCCGCAATCTGAGGAAAGCGCCGCCCAAGGCGCGCGTTACCTCCGCGACGGAACCCAGCGCCTGGAAACCTTGATTCGGGATATCGCCGAGTATTGCTACGAAGAAGTACGCGAGCCCGAGTTACGGGAGACCGATCTCGAGTGTGTCTTCCTCGAAGCCACAAATGAGCTAGCTGCCGAAATGAAGAGTAGCGGGGCTAAGATCACCCACGATCCACTCCCGGCCCTGCAGGGGAATGCGGCGTCGCTGACCGCGGTATTCCGCTGCCTGCTGAGCAACGCTTGCAAATTCCACGGCGAAGCGCCCCCCGTCGTTCACGTAGCAGTTTCCCAGAACGCCGGGGAATGGATCTTCGCCGTGCGCGACAATGGCATCGGTTTCGATCCAGCTTACAGCGACCGCGTCTTCCGCCCCTTCGAACGCCTCAACGGCAAGCGATATCCGGGCAGCGGCTTGGGTTTAACTCTCGCCAGAAAAGCCATCGCCCAGCACGGCGGCCGTATGTGGGCCGAATCAAGCCCCGGAAACGGCACCGCCGTTCATTTCACTATGCCCCTGTAGCAGGTCCCGCACATACGGTCCCAGCTTCATGAATTCGTCCAGTTTGGACGCCTTCCGGAAGTACCCCGTCGCATTCAAAAACGCCGCTTGCGCCTTGTCTTTTTGCGAATCCGATGAAGTCAGGATCACCACCGGAACCTGCCCGCACGTCGGGCTCTGCCGCACCCGCTCCAAAATCTGCCCACCCGTTTTCTTGGGAAGATTGAGATCCAACAAAAACAGATGCGGACAATGCAAACGAGCGCCGCGGTCGATGCTTTCGATGAAATCTACTCCTTGTTCGCCATCGTCAAATACCTGGAGCTCAAAATCCAGCCCGGATTGCTCCAAAGCCTCGCGGACCAGAAGAACGTCTGGTTCCGCGTCCTCGACTAAAACAATGTGAAAGCGAAGACCGCTCATATAATTCCTGCTTGCATCTGGATCGCCAGACGCCCTAGCCCCTAAACGAAGCGGCTTCGGCGCTCTCCGACGTCAATCCTGCATCCGCTTTCGCGAATTCCGACAGCCGTTTGTATAAGGTTCGCAGGCTGATTCCCAGGATCTCCGCCGTCCGCATCCGGTTGTTATTGGTATGTTTTAAGGTCAAGCGGATATACGCCTCTTCCATTTCGTGCAGCCGCTTCCCCGCTTCGAAAGTAAGCCCCGCGGAGACCGGCGGGGGATCTGGCGCCAGCGTCTGCACCCTCCGCGGAAGATGGAAGCCCGCAGGAAAATGCTGCACCGACAGCGCACCTTCGCGAGCGATAATTACCGCCCGCTCCAAAATATTGCGCAGCTCGCGAATATTGCCCGGCCACGAATAACTCATCAGCATCCCCAGCGCCTCTGGATCTATGTGAGTTACTCGGCAATCGTTGCGCTGATTCAAAATCCGCATCAGAGCCTCTGCAATCCCGGGGATGTCTTCCTTGCGATGCCGCAGCGGCGGCAGCAGGATGTTAAATACGTTGAGCCGGTAATACAGATCCTCGCGCAATTGTTTTTTCTCAAGCGCCTCGTCGAGTGGACGATTCGTAGCGGCCAGCACCCTCACGTCCACCGAAATCTCGCTCTGCGCGCCCAGCCGCCGCACTTTGGAATCCTCCAGCACCCGCAGCAGCTTGGCCTGCATCGGCAAGGGCATTTCCGCGATCTCATCCAGGAACAGAGTGCCCCCGCTCGCATGCTCGAAACACCCCGCCTGCCGCCCGATCGCTCCCGTAAACGCCCCTTTTTCGTGGCCGAATAACTCGCTCTCGATCAAACTCTCCGGGATCGCCGCGCAGTTGATGGCCACAAACGGCCCCCCCGCCCGCGGACTCAACTTGTGGATCGCCGCCGCCGCCCGCTCTTTGCCGGTCCCGCTTTCTCCGCTGATCAGCACCGAAGCCGCCTTCGGCGCTACCTGCCGGATCAGCGAAAAAACATGGCGCATCGGTTCCGACGTCCCCACCATATCGCCCAGAACCCCGTGCAGCGTAAGCTGCTGCTGCAGCCGCTCCGTCTCCGCGATCAGCCTCTTCTGCCGGATAGCCCGCTCCAGCAGCGGCGCCAGAATCGCCTGCTGCGCCGGTTTCTCCAGAAACCAGAACGCCCGCAGATCGTGAATAATCGCCAGCGCCTCGCGAATACTCCCGAGTCCCGTCAGCACTACCGCCGGCGTCAGGTCCCCGCGCCCCAGCAAGGTCTTGAGCAACGTGTAGCCGTCCATGCGCGGCATCATCAAGTCGGTGACAATCGCGTCGACGGGATTCGCGCCCAGCTTCTCCAGCGCCTCCTCACCATCGCCCGCCACCTCCGCCCCGTAGCCCAACGCCGTGACGATCCG
>JALYIB010000349.1 GCA_030775965.1 Acidobacteriota bacterium
CTCCCGTATAGAGCCTGGTGATCAGGATCGGAGGGTGATTTTGATCCCCGGCGGCATCCTTTCCGTTCTGACCCCGCAGCACCAATACCGACAGACCCAATAAACCCAGGCCCATTAACACTGCACCTTTGGACTTCATCATCCAGTGTGCCTCCTGTCCTTTTCGTAATATCGACCAATAAACTTTACCATAAAGGACCTTGGATCAACCGCCCCTCTTATCCAACACAAGAGCGGCCTAAAAGGAGAGGCTGATTTGAATAAAAGACGGGCCTGAAGGAGGAGGCGGATGCTGGGAAGTTGAGCGCGGAGATCGAGATTAGCGCGAATTTGACGCTGGGATGCTCATGTTAGTACGTTTTGGGAAGTGTCAGATGCAGCTGCTCCGCGGGTTGCAGAGGCCAGAGGCCCAGGCGCTGGAATTGAGCCTCATCGAAAATCCACTTTCCCCGGAAGACAGTCATTACGCGGTCGATTTCACGCCCGCGCAATATGCTTGACGTTCTAGGGGCGATCGCCGGCATCCCGCTTTGACCTCATCGTGAGGTAGGGAGTCATTCATGAAGTCATCGCGGTTCTCGACGGGCTTTGCGCGAAGAGAGCCCCTGCATTTATCTTGTCGAGCACGGCATAGGATCCCAGCCAGACGCTGTTGGTAGATATTTGAAGTGGGTGCTGGTGACAAACGGCTGTCGCAGATATTGGGGATCTTCGACAATGGTTGTCACGATGAGCCACGAATCGCCGTTAGGTTCAGTGGCGCGATTGTAGTATTCGGTCAATACCGTGCCAGAGCTGTACGGAACGCCGTTCTTGCGCAAATATCCGGGCTTCAGATGCGTGGTGGTGACCTGAAGAGAACCGCCCGGATTATGCGGGCCGCGGCCGTTGCCGCCAGCCTTTTGCCACTCAGCGGCCGAATATCCCTGCAGCGTGGACTCGGTGGTGGGCGGCACCCTGGAGTTGAAATGAAACACACGTGTTTGCTCGCCGGAGTCCGTGTCGATTTTCAGGCTATTCTCGTCCGCCCAAGCGATGTGAAGACGGCCGGGCACTCGCACGATGGCAGCGGCTCCATAGGATTTGCACTGCTCTCCCCCCGCTTCGTCCTTGGCGGGATCCCAATCATCGGCGACTTTTCGCCCGGCGGCGTTTAACGGCACGCTGGAATAATCGCCTTTTGGGGGGGTAACCATGCGGTACATCCAATCTTCCGTTACCAGGGACACCCAATACCCGGTCAAATCGATCGGCGCGGCCGCCTTGGCAGCCTTCGGCGGTGCTGTCGCTCCCTCCGGCGGCGGGCCGCCTTGACCTTGCAGGAGCGCCGCCGATCCCGCTATCCAAATAGCGAGTTGGGCTAGAGCCCGGAACGGTCTCGATCTAACGCTGCTATTCATCGTTCTCATGATCTCGCTCATCTCGACACCGCTCTGGATTTTGCGGAGGCGAGGCTCCGGTACACTCCCTCGACAAAGTTGCCGGCCGTCCACGCGCCAGAACTCGTGCCATATCGGAGGTCGTAGTCCTGGGTGGGTTGGGCGGCCTTCACCTGCTCCAGCGTGTAGCCCTTCTGAATCAAAGCCTCTACGCGATCACGAACGATAGTCACCATGTCGCGGTAAAACGCTACGTCGGCGACATCGGAGAGCCTTCCATGCCCTGGAATAATCATCGTTCCGC
The DNA here is from genome assembly GCA_030775965.1 of Acidobacteriota bacterium. GTDB lineage: Bacteria > Acidobacteriota > Terriglobia > Bryobacterales > Bryobacteraceae > Palsa-187. The sequence goes on from JALYIB010000349.1 coordinate 1,684, forward strand.
CCTCCATCCGGTAAAACGGGATGGCGATATCGATAATTTGATTCAGGCCCTGGATCACTCCCTGAACATTGCCGCCATTTGCCACATCGATCGCCGGATAACTGGTCGTCAGAAATATATCGCCAGCGCTGATGACATCGTCCACGCCCCGGAAATATACGATACTGTCGCCGTCGGTATGCGCCGAAGGTATGTGATAGATTCGAATTCCTTCGCCATTGAAGAAGTGACTCAATTTCATATCGGCGCCGTAGTAGGTGTCTGTCGGTAATGCGGCGAACGGGAGTTTCGGCTGAGCAAGCGCACTCATCCGGCTAAGGACGTTTTCATGGGCAATGATCGCCGCGCCCTCACCTGCATCGGCGAGCGTGGCGTCGCCAATTCCACCGGCGACCGTGAATCCGGCGGGGGCAATCTTATCGTTGGCACCTGTGTGATCGGAGTCCAGGCTGGTGTTGACGATGTAGCGCACCACGGGCCGGTTGGTCTTCGCTAGTTGGCGAATCGCGGCAAGAACTTTGTCCCCCATCCGCGCTACGCCCGAGTCCACCAGGAAAGCCCCGTCTGCCCCCAGTGAGACGGTGATGTTGCAGCCGGCCCCACTCAGCATATAGATGTTCCCGCGCACCGGCAGCACCTGGATTTCCGAAGTATCGACGGGTTGACCTTTTTGCTGCGCACGAACCGGCGAGCCAGGCACTCCCCAAAAAGCGGGCGCGGCCATAAGCACGGCCAGGCGTAGTATACGCGGTGATTTCAATTGCGTTTTACTCATTTTGCCTCGGCAGCAGGATTCCGCGCCCAAAGCGCGCGAAAGGTTGAGAGATGATCGCGGGAAATGCTCATTTGTAAAGGCTCGCGCCCTCTTTCGCGCTCGCGCCAGACAGCTCGCGCTTCATTCTCTTTCTGTATTCCGGATACATTGTCTCCGCGCCGCCTCGGGTGGCTTCAAAGGGGACTCCGTGCTTATCCGCAAACTCGTGAAGAAACGGATTCGTCCCCGGCAAGTGATGCGGTACTTGGCCGCTTGGTCTCACCACTTCCTCTTTAACTTCGCAAGGGTCCCATGAGGGGCTTACGTGCAGGTCCAGAAAAAAGTCCGTAGTCCGGATAAAAGGCTCGGTGAGCAGAACGGGGTCATCGATGATTGTGGCCACAGTCAAATAGTTCCCGTTCCGAATCCAGTGTTCGGTCACCGTCGCCAGATCGCTGCGCTCCACACCGTTGCGGCGTATATAGCCTTCTTTGAGGTGCGTTACGGTAACGGTCAGCATGTCGCCGTCCCACTTCCCTGTGGAAAACCCGGCCCATGTGTGTGCCGCCGTTTCAGGGGGATGCGGTCTGTCATCGAGGTAAACTGTCCGGCTGAATTCCAATCCTGAGGCCGCCGACTGCACGCGCCAAGCCAGAATGTCCCTCCGGACGGGGTCCATCTCCTTCCAGATTCGCATGGGCGATGGGCCGCGCCAGACATAATCCGACGAGTGCGGACGGCACTGCCATTCTGGCATGGTCAGGAGAGATGCGTCCCAACTATCGGCTCGCAGCCTGGCGGCGGCGTTCAGCGGGATGCCAAGATAATCGCCCAGCGCCGGCCCCGGTATGCGCTCAACAATATCCTCATGCGCGAGTACATTCCAATCCCCGGTAAAGTCAACTTGAGCCTGGGCTATGACGCTCCCCATGCCGACTCCCAGCAGGGCCCAGACGCCCAAGCCAACGATTCGCATTGCAGTGCTCCTTAAGCGCATATTGTAATTCAGCGCAGGCTCAACGTCAATTAAGACTGGCCTCTTCTGTCGTTAGCACATCATCTGTCCGCTTGATAAGAGCGTCCGACAGGCATTGTCACCGCAACCAAAATTGCATCGATGGGCCCTGATTTCCACTGGATCGCCTATTAGAATATTTTTGTGGTGGGACCTCGGATGCCGTGCCGGACGCTGGAAGATTCCGATATTGCTTGCAAATCGTCTTCCAGCGAGGCCTTTGGCGATAAGTTGGCGCACTTGGTATTGTGCTCAGGGAAAAGTTTTGGCGGTGCGGAAGCCGATGTCGGGGGCGGAGAAGCGTTCTGGGATGGGACTGTATTCGTAGGTTACCGCCGCTGGAAGCGGCGTATTATATGACCCGCCGCGGATTTGGAACCAGGGTTCGTCTTTCGTTGGGGCGGGGGCCAGGAGAGTGGCGAACATTGCTACGGCGGCGTCGCTGGGCGTCACCGGAGTATCGATCAGTTCCCAGGCATTGCCGGCCATTTGGTATTCGGGCATTTTGGTGAAAGAATGCACGGGCATCAGCGCGTGTTTCTGTAACGCGGGGTTGTCTAGCAGGTTGGCTTTGGTGGGGTCGTCTTCATTGCCCCAGGGGTAGCGGAGCGCGTTGACGCCGCGGGAGGCGCGCTCCCATTCCTGGGCGGTGGGGAGGCGGCGGCCTTTCCATTTTGCGTAAGCGCGGGCTTGGTCTATCGTGATGCCGGTTATGGGGAGATCTGGATATGCGGTGGGGGGCGTGCAGCCGGTGGCGCGGCAGAACTCGGCGTAGTCGGCGTTCGACACTTCGGTTTCGTCGATGTAGAACGGGCCTAAGTTGACGGGCGTTTGGTTGGGGCCGAAGGGGAAGGCTCCGCCAGGGTAATAGATCATGCCGGGGACGGCTTCCACGCGGTGGATCCATAAATAAATTGCGATGCCGGTGACGATTACGCCGATGATGGCGAGCATGGTTAATACGATGGGGGGGCCGGCGTGCGGCGTCATGGGAGGTGTTGCGAGGGGCGCGGGCACGGAGGGAGTGGTCAGCGTGCGGGTGGTCACGCTGCCGGTGCGGGGAGCGGCGTGGCGCAGCACTTCGATGACTTCGCGCATGCTTTGCGGGCGTTGCTCGGGGACTTTCGCGGTCGAGCGCAAGACTAGATCGCGGATGGCGGGCGGGACGCCGGCGTTTTCGAGGATGGCCGGGTCGAGCGGGACGTTGATGATCTGGTAGAAGAGCTGCTCCATGGTGTCGCCTTGAATGCCGCGGACGCCGGTGAGCAGTTCGTAGAACAACATGCCGAAGGCGTAGATGTCGATCAAAGGGGTAGTGGCGCGGCCGGCTACTTGTTCGGGAGCCATGTAATAGGGCGTGCCCATGGCCATGCCGGTGCGGGTTAACGAGAGGTTGGCGGTTTTGGCGATGCCGAAGTCCATCAACTTCACTTTGCCGTTTTTGGCGATGTGGACGTTTTCGGGCTTGATGTCGCGATGGATGATGCCGCGTTCGTGCACGTATTCGAGAGCGGCGGCGATGTCGGTTGCCACGCGCAGGCGGTGGGCCAAGTTGCCAGTGTGGCTATCGCGGATGGCGTTGAGGAGGTCTTCGCCTTCGAGATACTCCATCACGATGTAGGGGCGGCCGCTGTGGTCTCCGTAATCGAACACGCTGACGATGTTTTCGTGCTGGATGCCGCCGGCGATTTTGGCTTCGTGGAGGAAGCGGGCTTTGGATTCGGGGTCGGCAGAGGCGTCTTCGGTGAGGATCTTCACGACAACGGAGCGCTCGATGACGGTGTCGCGGGCGCGGTAGACGTGGGACATGCCGCCGCCGAGGAACTCGAGGAGTTCGTATTTGCCGATCAGCGCGGGGAGTTGCATTTAAATGACTCGGGCTAGACGCAGGGCGTAATAGAGGACGGCCATCACGACGAGAGTGGCGAGGCCGCCTAGGACCGCCAGACCGCTGGAGGTTCTGAGGGGCGCGGGGAGGACTTGCAGAAACGCGGGGAGATCGTCGCCGGGAGTGGGCTCTGCCGGCGGCGCCATTGTAGATGCCGGGCGGGGCTGCAAGGCGCCTTGGCGTAGGGTTTCTTCTATGGCGCCGCAAATAATCGTGAAGTTTTGCGGGCGGTCGGCGGGGCGCTTGGCCAGGCATTTCGTGATGAGGTCGATGGCGGCGGGGGCGACGGCGGCTTCATGGAGAGGTTCGATGTCGAGGGGATCGTAGAGAATTTTGTGGAAGATTTTTTCGTAGTTCTCGCCTTGGATGGGCTTCTTGGCTGTCAGCAATTCATACATAAGAACGCCGAAGGAGTAGATGTCGGCTAGCGTGGTGACGTCCTGGCCTAACACTTGTTCGGGCGACATATAGAATGGGGTGCCGAGCGTCATGCCGGTGCGGGTGAGGCGCATGTCGTCGGCTTTGGCGATGCCGAAGTCCATGAGCTTGGCGCGGCCGAGGGCGTCGACGTTTACGTTTTCGGGTTTGATGTCGCGGTGGATGATTTTCTTTTGGTGGATGTGGCCGATGGCGCGGCCTATTTGCAGGCCGATCTGCATGCGGCGGGGGAAGTCGCCGGTGCGGTGGTGTTCGATGGCTTCGCGGAGGCTTTCGCCTTCGAGAAATTCCATGACCATGAAGGGGCGGCCGTGCTCTTCGCCAAAATCGTAAACCGAGATGATATTTTCGTGGGCGGTGCTGGAGGCGATGCGGGCTTCCTGCAGGAATCGCGATTTGGCTTCGGGATCGCTGGATTGGGTTTCGGCTAAAATCTTGAGCGCCACGCGGCGGCCTAGGACGCTGTCTTTGGCGCGGTAGACGCGGGACATGCCGCCTCCCAGAAATTCTTCTACTTCGTATTTGCCTATGCGCGCGGGGTGTTCCATCAGCGGGTCACGGGCGCTACACATTTCAGTGTAGACAGAAAGTCTTTGCTGAAGACGGCGGGTCCGCCTCCGGTATCGACGAAGAATTCGTAAATCAGCGGGCGGCCTTTCACCATTTGCGGTTGCTGGCTGCGGCCGGAGGTCACCGCCCATGTGAAGATGTAGCCGTTGCCGGCGTTGGTGGTGCGGTTGGCGTCGGCGAAGAAGCGGAAGACGGCCCAGGGACCGTCGTAGGATTGGGCTCCTAGTTGGCTTCCGCCCGCTACTTTTAGATCCAGGCGGAAGCTGCGGGTGCCGGGGCCGGGCCAGGTGAATTGTTTGGAAGCTCCGCCTTTGAGTTGCGCCAGGTCGCCGTTGACCGCTATGCCGAAGTCCTCTACTTGATCTGTCGATTGCGGGCGCAGGGTGTAGCGGAGGTTGGGGTCTTGGCCAGAGTCGCCGTAGACGGCGCGGGAGAATTTCATCATCTGGCTGATGTAGCGGACGAACACAGGGTTGATGGGCGTGCTGCCTTGCGGGGAGCACTCGCCGTTGGGGCATTGCATTACGCTCTTCAGCGAGGATTCGTAGAAGGTCCACAGTTTGCCGGTTTGCGGGCGCAGGATGCTGCCGAGTTCGTCTAGCGTCACTTCCGCGGTCGAGGTGGGGTTGAAGGGGAACTTCGCGGTTAACGGGTTGAAGGCTGCGCAGAAGGCGGCGCCGCCGGCGCGGAGGTCGCCTCCCGCTAAGTTGTCTAGATAGGTGACGGGTTGTAGCAACAACTCTTCGGTACGTTGATCGATGTGGGCTTCGGGGTCGGGCGGGAACGTGGCCGAGAGTTGGCGCGCGCTGAGGCGGGCGGACTGGGCGTTGTCGCGCGTCGATTGTTCACCGTTGGGATCTTTGTTGGCGGCGCGGTCTACGGCTTGCTGGAGATTCATTAGGCCGCCGTTGTAGCTTTGGTTGGGCTGGACTATATATTGTTGCGCTTGCGACGGCGGGACTACGGCTTGAACGGCTTTGAATTTATCGGAGACACCGGGGAGGTCGATGGACGTGTTTTGCGAAGTCCACCACATTAGGGCTAAGAGGGGCGCGCCGCTTCCGGTGAGGAGCGTTAGTTTGCGGGACGCGTCCTGATAGTTAGCGTAGCGGTTCACGTTGCTGCGGCGGAGGACGTTGCGCCACTGTTCGATGTAGTCCTTCGTATAGAGATCGAGGATGCCGCGTTCCATGGAGGCTCTATCGACGCCTTGCGATTGATAGGGGCCGAGCACCCATTGTTCGCCGCCGAAGTTTTGGCGCTTGATTTGGTCCTGCATGAACTTCCAGCCCTCGCGGGTGAAGGCCCAGGCTACTTCCACGGTGCTGGTGACGGCGTCGCCGGTGCCGGGAAATTTGCGGTTGAACGTCGTCGGGGGATTGTTCCTGGCGGACTCGGCTAAAAGGAATTGGTAGACGCGTTGGACTCCAGAGAATTTCGATAAGTAGCTGCGGGTGCGGTCTACGGCGGCGCTGTCGTTGTCGGCGGAGTAGGGGTTGCCGTGTTGCAGGTCTTTCGCGTAGAAATCGAATTGCAGTTTCGCAAGATCCATGCGGGCCTGGCCGATTTCGTTTTCGTGGCCGGCGGACCAGCGGTCTCGTAGGCGCGACGCGAGAAAGGCTTGCAGGCTTTGGACGGAGGAGCGTTTCCAGTCTGACGTGGTTAGTAGATAACTTTTGAGGGAGTCGTAGCCGTAGCCGTAATCGTCGGTGGGGCCGGGGGCTGCGGGGGTGCGTTGCAGGAACGCTAGGATGCCAGCTTCGGTGGAGCCGAATAATAATTGGTTGAACTTGGAGTAGTAGACGCGGCGGACGCTGGGAAGAACGGAACTGCCGCTGTAGAGGCCCCAGCGTAAGTGCAAGGGTGCGCCGTTGTATTCGTAGTCGGTAAGTTCGGCTAGGGACTGGCGCAGGGTGTCTAGTTTGCGCAGCGAGTCCTCTGACGGTAGCGGGGCGGCGGCGATTCCGGCTAGGCCGCGGGAGGCGTCGAGAGCCTGTTGTTCCAGGGAGCGGTTGCCGAAGAAGGAGACGATTAGCAAGATCGAGTAGAGCAGGCACAAACCTGCTGCGGTCGCGTAGAGGGCGCGTTTTAGCGTGCTGGTTTTGATGCTGGAGCCGCTGGCTCGGCGGGCGGATTCATCGGCTAGGATTACGTCGTTGAACAGGTGACCTAGGAAGAGCCACTGCGGAACTTTTCTTGCTCCGCCGCCGGGCGTGGCTTGGGCTTGTTGGGCGCGGCGTTGGGCTTCTACTCCTACGCGGAACATGCCGGTAGCTCCACTGACTCCGGCTTGTTCGGCGGGAGTGGCTTGGGGGGCGGCGGCTACTTCGGTCATGGTTACGGGACGGACTCCGGAAAAATAGAAGCCGCGCAGGAAAGGGCTGGCGCGGAGTTGGCTGGGGCGTCCGATGTCGACTAGAAATTGCACTAAGGCACTGCGGAGTTTGCGGAATTCGCGGGGGAATTCGTAGGACTGGGGTAGTTTTTCGGGGTCGGTTTCGCGGGGAAGCAGGCGCAGACGCTGATCGCAGAAGGTGTGGAAGAGCTGGGTGAAGGCTGCCGTCAGGCGCTGGCTTTCTTCTTCGCCGTAGACTCCGGAGGCGTTGGTGGGGCGCATGGGCAGAGTCGCGCCGACTACTTGGCCGGCTTCTTCGTTGCTGAGATTGCGGACGAATTCGGCGAAGTAGGGGAGGCGGTCGGCTCTGGTGAATAAAACGTAGACGGGGAAGCTGACGCCTAGGATTTGCGAGATCTCGCCGAGGCGGGATTGCAGGTAGCGGGCAGCGTTCGCGATGGACTCGGCTGCGCCTTGGCGGGTGAAGGTTTCTAGGTCGAAACAGAGGAGGACGCCGCGGGGGGCTTGTCCGCCGCCTAGGGATTTCAATTTTCCGGGTTGAAGTTTCGCGACTAAGCGCGACCAGGCTTGCGGGGTTCCTAGCACTGCGCCGCCGGCTTCCACGAAGACTGTTCCGCGCGCGTAGAAGATATTGGCGGTGCGCGTGGGGGTGATGGCGTTGTCTTGATACACTTGGCCGGCTAACAGTTCGGGCTCGATGCCGGATTGCAGGATGGTGCTGGTTTTGGCGGTGCCGCGGTCGCCGATCACGAAGATCATGGGGAGGTTGGCGATGCCGGCTCCGGCCTTGGATTGGGCTAGGCGGGCGTTGGCGTCGCGGATGAGCAAGTCGGTTTCGTGGACGCCAGCGTCGGCCGAGTTGGATGAGCTTCCGCCGCTGCGGCGTTCTTGGGCTTTTCTTTGGAAGTAATAAAACAGGGCGAAGGAAGAAAGGCCTAGGGCGGCCATCAAGCCCATGAAGAAATACCAGCGGGGGCCTTCGAGGTGCAGCAGGCTGCCGCCTAGCACTCCGATCAGCATGAAGAAGACGAAGGATCCGGCGCCGGCCCAATAGAAATTCATAGGAGGCGCCTCGCGATGGTTTCTAGATTATCGGCTCCGGAATTTAGCAGGAAGTAGAACGCCACGAAGAGTAACACCAAGAGGCCAGCGCAGCTTGCGGCGATCCACAGCAAGCGACTTGCCCAGGTGTCGCTTCCGGATTTGAACGGCGGGTCTTGCGGCAAGCGCCAGGCGGTCGACAGTTCCCCGCCCTGCTGGCGGATGCGCTGGATTTTATCGGCGGTCTGCATGGTGATGGCGCGCAGATCGCCGCGGCCGCCCATGCTGTAGCGGCCGGCGAATCCTAAGAGTAAGCAGAGTTGGTAGATTTCCAGAAGGTCGGCTGTTTCGTTCGAGTCTTGGCGACCTAACAGTTTCTGTAGATTTTGGAAGAAGATTTCGCCGGCTATGTGGTGGCCGTAGCGCTCCTCTTGTAAGGGTTGGCGGGGCCAGTCGGCGAAGACGGGGAGGCGGAGGTTTAGAATCGATTCGTCCAGGAACGCGATTACGGCGAAGGTGGCCAGTTCGATGTCGTCGGCGCTGTAGCCGCGGCGGCGGGCGTCGTCGTCGGCTTGTCTCACGGCGGCCCAGATTTGCGCGCGGAACCCGGGGGCGTCGGCTACTTGTTGGCGGTTGGAGCGCAGGCGTTCTCCGACGGTTAATAATTCCTGGAAGCAGTACGCGAGGTTTTCGACACGGCGCTGCGCCGGCTGCTGCGGGTGCATGTCTTCAGGCCTCCAAAATCACCAGCAGTTCGACGGTGGGGTCCGGCAGGTCGCCGGGGACGTACAAACCTAGCTGGCGGGTTTGCACGATGTGATCCCAGCACGGGCCGGAGCGGCTGACGCTGAAATATTGAGTGTCGGCTTTGACAGGGATAGCGGACGGGGGCACCGGCAGATGCGTCAGGGGCATGCCGGGGAGGGCGCGCTTGACTAATTGCGGCACGAAATCTTTGGAGCAGAGTTTTACGAGTTGCGGGGTCTTCGCGATCAGGTCGGATTCGCTGACGCGGGAGCGGACGGCGAAAATCCAGCGGGCTTTGTCGAGGACTCGCTGATCGGTGACGGAAGCTTCGTAAAAGAACTCAGCGCGCTTGACGAGCGGGATTTCAACGTATTGTGTGGGGACAATGGTTTCTAGATGAATGCGGATGTGTTCGTCGAGAGCACCGAAGCATGTGTCTAGATTGCGGTGATCGTAGAGCGGGAGGTCGCGCGGGTGCGATTCGATGGCGAAGGTGCAGAGGGCTCCGCCTAGCTTCAGCATGTCGACGAACAGCTCTTCTGGATGGCCGCGCTTGGTGTGGTATTGATGGCGCAAAGGCGCGAGCGATGAGTTGACGGTATGCAAGAGCCAGAAGTTGGCGATCTCGCGCGTGGAAAATTCGGCCCATGATTTTTCTTTGCCGCCGCCGGCGGAGCGGGAGAAGCGGGAACTCTTTTCTTCCAGGATTTCTATGAGGCGCCCGAGAATCGACATCAGGCGTTCGCTGGCGCTAATTGCGACGGAGGGCGGGATGAAAGATTCGTCGAAGATAAAGTGGCCGGAGCCGTCGCGCATGATGCGGGCTATGGGGAGCGTGATCAAATCGCCGGCCGGTTCGGTATCGAGCAGGAGCTTGATATTTTTGCGGCCGATGTGGACGGGTTTTTCATCGCGACCGGTGGTCTCATCGTGAAGCATTTGAATCTCGGCGCGGAAACGGAGGGCTCCGTTTTCTTGCGGCGTCGCTTGCGAGAGCGACGCAGTGTCGCCGGGGGTCAGGGTGTTGGCGCCTTCGGGGCGGCGGGGGGCTACGGCCAGCATGATGGTCACGGTGTCGCGGACGGCTGGGAACAAATCGGCAATATTTCGTGGTTCCGGGAGGGGGTCGCTTTCGGGCATGTGGAAGACCATGCCGTCGGGGAGGATGCCGCGGGCGTGGATGAGGGAAACGGTGCCGTTTTTGAGGGCTTCGGCGTCGAGCAGTGCGCCGACGAGACCCCAAGGTTCGAACCAGAGGGCGGAGGTGGTGAAGCCGATGGAATCTTCGAAATACCGGCTTTGCGCCTGAAAATGGTGAGGCCCGAGGTACATACCTTCCGACCAGACCACCCGTGACAGGTATTTCATGATTTGAAGTCCTACTGTATCAAAGCAGACGCGCGGGGGGCACGCGATACGGGAAAGACCTTAGTGGCGGTGTTCCTTCTGGCTAGTCTTCGTGCAGTGGGTTTCGGCCAGGATGCACTTTACGTGCTCGAACTGAATGGTGGTGTGGAGGATGCGGAAGCGTTGGCAGAGGAGGTCGTTGATGCGGCGCAGGATGGAGTCGCTTTCAGACGGCGGCATGTCGTCGATGAGTATGTGGCAGCTTAGGGCGCGGGATTCGGAGCCAAGGCTCCAGATGTGGAGGTCGTGGACGTCGATGACGCCTTCGACTTGGCTTAGTTCGGCGGAGACTTTTTTCAGATGCAGGCCTTTGGGGAGACCTTCTAAAAGGATGTTGAGGGAGTCGCGGATGATGCCCCAGCCGGACCATACTATGGCGACGCCGATTAAGATTGACAGGATGGGATCGATGGGCTGCCAGTCGGTGTAGCGGATGGCCAGGCCCCCGAGGATGATGGCGGCGGAGCTGCCCGCGTCTCCGGCCATGTGGAGCCAGGCGGCGCGCACATTGAGATCGTGGTGATGATGGCCGTGCCCGCCTAGGGCCCAGGCGATGGCCAGGTTCAGGACCAGGGCGACGGCGGCTACGATCATCATGGTGTTGGCGGCCACAGGTTGCGGGTGGAGCAGGCGTTGGTAGCTTTCGTAAAACAAGACTACGGCCAGGAGCACTAGCAAGAGGGCGTTGACGAAGGCGGCTAACACGCCGGCGCGTTGATAGCCGTAGGTTCGGGTGTGATCGCCGGGGCGGGCTTGCAGGTAGATTCCGAAGGCGGCTAGCAGGAGGGCGAAGGCGTCTGTGAAATTATGGCCGGCGTCGGAGAGGAGCGCGAGGCTGCGGGCGGCGAATCCGGCGGCGGTTTCGAAGACTACGAAGGCGAGGGTGAGGATCAGGGAGAGGATGAGGACGCGTTTCATCCTAGTGTCATCGCTCGCGAACTGGTGCACGTGCGGATGCTGGTGTCCGGCAGCCATCTCTACTTCCATCGTACAACTACTGCTGCTTCTTTACTTCTTTGCGGCGGACTCCACGGCTTCGAGCTCTTTGCCGGCATCGGCCCATTTGCCTTGGGCGGATAGCTGGCGGTAGCGGTCGAGGTGCATGCGGATGGTTTCGATGCGTCCGTCGGAGGTTGGGGGTGGTGCGGCGTTTGAGGTTACTAGCGAACCCGGGGGCGCTGCCGGCGTTAGGA
>JALYIB010000350.1 GCA_030775965.1 Acidobacteriota bacterium
TAAGAACGGCCCCGATTGCTCGGGGCCGGTTGGTCAAACTCGCTATTGCGAGCCCGTTTAGCTACTTCTTTTTCTTAGCAGCAGCTTTCTTCTTCGGGGCCGCTTTCTTCTTGGTTGCGAATTTCATCGTTTGATTCTCCCTTAACATCAAAGTACGCGCCACTCGTAAGAGAACGCGCTTGTGTCCCCTTTATAAGGTGGATTGAATTGAATGTCAAGAAAAAAATGCACCAGGCCGATGTCCAGTCTCGCGCCTCGTGAGTCTCCCCACACCCCCATTCCATAAAAAAACGTAAATGCGTAGAATTGTTTTAGGTGCGCGGGAAAGAATGACACTGTTGCGAAGGCCGATTCATGCGGGTTTCACCCCACTCGTACTCTCACTGCCTTTGATCGCGCTCACCTTCGTCGCCGGTTGTTCTCATCGACCCGCGCATGTGAACACGCCCCTCGCACCGGCGCGTATAGGGACCACGGAGACCGGCGTCGCCAGCTGGTATGGCTTCCCCTATCACGGCCGCCGCGCCGCCTCGGGCGAAGTCTACGACATGCAGCAGTTCACCGCCGCCCATCGCACGCTGCCCTTTCAGACTTGGGTCGAGGTCACCAATCTCTCCAATGGAAAACAAGTGGACGTGCGCATCAATGATCGCGGTCCCTTCGTCAAGGGACGCATCGTCGATCTCTCGCAAGCCGCCGCGCGCGACATCGACATGCTCCGCGCCGGAACCGCTCGCGTCCGCCTGAAAGTAATTCCACCCCCGCCGTCGGCCAATCTGCCCCTCCCGCGCTCCGCGCCGCCCGTCGACTCGAAGCCGGCCCTCGTCCAGCCTGTCGATTGTTGCGCGGTCAAAGGTTACGTGGTCCAAGCCGGCGCTTTCGCTGATCCCGGCCGCGCCGAAGCCCTGCGCGCTGCTCTCGAAGACCACTTCGTGCATGCCCATATCGACTTCACCGGAGGCACGAACGGAGTCTTAATAGTGTGGCGCGTGATTGTTGGCTACGCAATGACGCGGGATCAAGCCGCTGAACTCGCCATCCGCGTTCGCCAAGAGACCGGCGCCGCACTGGTCGTAGCAGAACCTGAGCCGGATCCGCTATCGTCGCCCCAATAGTACCCACCCGCAAAGTGGGTATACTCCCCACCCGCAATAGACTTACCCCAATGCACTGTAAGCGGGTCTTGAGGAAAGTTGCATTCAATCGTAGAGTTTATCTTAGTCCAACGCACCTTATATTAGGTCCCCCCTACAAAGACCCTCGAATGAACATGTCACCGAACCTTGAAGAAAGCCGCCACATCCTGGTGGGACAATCGCCGCGCACGCGCCAGATATTCCGTTTGATTGAGAAACTTGGCAAGTGCCGCTGGCCCGCCCTACTGCTCGGCGAGACCGGCACTGGTAAGGAAGTGGTCGCCCGCGCCATCCATAATACGGCCGCGTCAGGCCCCTTCGTCACCGTCGATTGCTCTTCGATGGTCGGCCCGCTGATGGAGAGTGAGCTCTTTGGACACGTCAAAGGCGCCTTCACCGGCGCTGGCACCACCAAGTTCGGTTTGCTCGAGGCCGCCAACGGAGGCACCGCCTTCTTCGACGAAATCGGCGAGCTGCCTTTAGACCTGCAGGCCAAACTGCTCCGCGTCCTCCAAGAGAAGGAATTCCGCCCCGTAGGTTCAGTATCGACGCGCCACTCCGACTTCCGCATCATCGCCGCCACCAACCGCGATCTCGCCAAGGAAGTGGAGAAAGGCGCCTTCCGCCGCGACCTGTACTTCCGCCTCAACGTCATCAACATCCGCCTCTCGCCCCTGCGCGAGCGCCGCGAAGACATCCCCGCGCTGATCAATCACTTCCTGTCGCGAGTCGGTGGCAACTACAGCGTCACCGCCGAAGCCCTGGAAGTCATGCTCTCCTACGAATGGCCCGGCAACGTGCGCGAACTCGAGAACTGCGTGCAGCACATGGTGGCCATCAATTCCGGCCCCCTGCTGCACGTAGCCGACTTGCCGTCCAGCCTGCAGAACCATTTGCTGCAAAAGAAATCTCAGTACCTGATGGCCGCCGTCGGAGCCGACTCCGCCTCGAACGCTCCGTCCCAACCGGAATCCGATGCCTCCCCGTCCCAGCCCGTCTCCGTACCCCACGGCGCCGCCTCCGTCATCCCGCTCGATGTGCTCGAACGCCGCGCCATTCTGCATGCCCTCGAATACACCAAAGGAGATCGTGCCATCGCCGCGCACCTGCTGGGCATCGGCCGCACTACCCTCTATCGCAAGCTGAAGGAATATCAAATCGCCGTGTGACGTGCCATCATCGTCAGATATGGCTCAACTGTTGACGGTCGTCGCCGAAATGCAGGCGAAACCCGGTAAAGAAGATGCGCTCCGCCGCGCCGTGCTCGCCTTAATCGAGCCCACGCGCCGTGAAGACGGCTGCGTGCAATACGATCTGCATGTGCATTCCAGCGATCCCGCCCGCTTCGTGTTCTACGAGAACTGGACTTCACAGGCGCACCTGGATCGCCATGCCGCCTCCGCGCACCTCCAGGAATTCCGCAACGCAACCGCGGACCTGCTGATCGCCCCGCCCCGCATCGAAACCTACTTGCGCATCGCCTGACTATGCGACGATAACAAACGAGTGCGCATCGCTCTCGACGCAACCTATAGCCTCGGACGCAATCTGTCGGGAGTCGGCGTGTATTCGCGCGAGATGATGTTCGGTCTCGCCTGCGCGCACCCCCAAGAACGCTTCCGCTTCTACTACCGCCCTCACCGCCTGTTCCAATCGTTCTCCGATGCGCTGCCGCCCAACGCCGCCCGCCGCCTTCTGGTGGGCGCCCCGCGCGCCGATCTTTTCCACGCCCTCAACCAGCGCGTGGACGCCTCCGCGCGCCGCACCGTCTCCACCTTCCACGACCTGTTCGTCATGTCCGGAGATTACTCCTCCCCTGATTTCCGCGCCCGCTTCACCGCGCAAGCCCGCCAGGCCGTCGCACACAGCGACGCCATCATTGCTGTTTCCCAGTTCACCGCCCAGCAAGTCGAGCAACACCTCGGCGTCGAACCCTCCCGCATTCATGTAGTGCCCCACGGTGTCCACATGCCCGCCGCACCCGGCTCCGCCTCCCGCGACAACCTGGTCCTCTTCGTCGGCGTCATCCAGCGCCGCAAGAACGTCGCCAGATTGGTGAAAGCTTTCGAACGCCTCCCCGCCGGCTGGCGCCTCGCCCTCGCCGGAGCCTCGCAAGGTTACGGAGCCGCCGAAGAACTGCGGGCAGTGGAAGAAAGCCCCCGGCGCCAGGATATCGACCTGCTAGGACACCTCTCCGCCGAACAGCTCGCCGCCCTCTACGCCCGCGCCCGTATCTTCGCGTTCCCCTCGCTCGATGAAGGCTTCGGCATGCCGGTTCTCGAAGCCATGGCCCATGGCCTCCCCGTCATCGCCTCGCGAACATCCGCCATGCCCGAAGTAGCCGGCGACGCCGCCCTCTTAGTGGATCCCCTCAATGTGGACGACCTGGCCTACGCCCTCTCGCGCCTGGCCACCGACCCCGCCCTGCGCCAAGACCTGATCGCGCGCGGCCACTCCCGTGCCTTGCGCTTCACCTGGGATTCCGCCGTCGCCCAAACCTGGGCTGTCTACGAAAAGGTTATGGCCGCGAGCTTGTGATCTGGCTGGTCTCCGACTTAGCCGCTTCGTGCAGTTCGCTCAACTTCGATTCGGTCACCGCCAGTGAGATCGCTCCGCCAATCAACAGCGGCAGCGTCATGATCCCCCACAGCACCAGCGAAAATCGCGCCGCTTCCGCTGGCACTACGTTATAGACCTTCACCAGAGTCTCGCGGACCACCACCTGAAACAGCCCCAAATTCCCCGGAGCCTGCGGCACC
Organism: Acidobacteriota bacterium; assembly: GCA_030775965.1. Lineage (GTDB taxonomy): Bacteria > Acidobacteriota > Terriglobia > Bryobacterales > Bryobacteraceae > Palsa-187. The sequence continues at coordinate 3,896 of JALYIB010000350.1, forward strand.
ACCGTGCTCAAACGCAACACCACCATCAGAACGAAAGCCACGCCCAGCGAAAGGTCGAAGCCATAAGCCCGCAGTGCGGCGTAGATCGGAATGATCTGGATCATCAGGTATGGCAAGCTCTGCACGAACGAAGTCAGCAGGGACCGCGAGTGCCCCATAATCTCCAGATCGTCGATCAACACATGCAGTTGCCGTCGCCACCCGGTTTCCCCCGCCAGCGCCGCCCGCGCTGAGTGCCGCCGGAACATGACTACGCCGAGCACAAGCGCCAATACCAGCACTGTAATCCCCAGCACGTACGCGCCGTCTACTAAGTAGCGCATGCTGTGCGGGAACGTCGTGTAGCGCAGCATGAGGATGATGCACAGCGATAGCCAGATGCCGTCAAACACCCGCTCGATCAAAGCGCTCGTAAGCGATACCGAAAGCGGCAGCAGCGGATTCCGCGCCAGCAGGTAACAGCGCAGCACCTCGCCCGCGCGGAAAGGCAGCACCTCATTGGCGAACAATCCAACGTAGATAGCCCGTACCGGCTCCCAATACTTGAGCCGCACCACCGGCCGCAACAGCGTTTGCCAGCGCACCCCATGCCACAGATACACCGAGACGTCGGCAGCCACCGCCAGCGCCACCCACCACCAGCTCATTTCCGCCAAGTCTTCTTTGAGCTCGCCTAGATGAGCCCCGCGCAAAGCCCACAGCAGGCTCGCTAGCGAAGCGACGTTGATAACCACCAGCAGAATCCGTGACCGGACGCTGCGTGACTTCTTCTCACCCAAATTTCATGATAGCGGACGCCCTACCGGAAGTACCGCGCCGCCAGCGCCGGGTCCGCGGCCACCGCCTGGCTCCACAGCTCCCTGGCTTGATCGTCCTGTCCCGCGGCTCGCAACGCGTGTCCCAGATTAATCAACGCGCCGCTAAACTTCGGCTTGTGCTCTAGAGTGGTCCGGTAACACTCCGCCGCCGCGTTATGATCGCCCGCCGCTTGTAGCAGAAGGCCCAGGTTGTAGTTCAGTTCCGATGTCGCCCCGCCCAGCGCGTCTAATTTCTGAGTCGCCTCGCGAGCCTCGTCCACGTTCTTCTGTTCGATCGCCACCGCCGCCAAGGAACGCAAGGCGTCTGCCTGCTTCGGATTCATCGCCAGCACCATGCGGAGGGCCGCCGCCGCCGCTTCCAGATCTCCGAACTTCCAGCAAGCCAGGCCCAGGTTCAAACGCGCCTCTAACCAATCCTTGCGTTTCTTCAGGCAGGCTTCGAAGCTATCCACCGCTCCCGCGTACTCGCCGCGCTGCATTTGCAGATAGCCCAGCCGGAACGCCGCGTCCTGCCGCTCCGGCTCCGCCGCCAGCAGTCTCTCCAGCAGTTTCTCGGTTTCCTCGGCGTTCCCCTCCCGCTCCGCCGCCAGCGCCAAATTCCACAACGCGCCCGGCAAGTCCGGAGAAACTCCCAGAGCCTCCTCATACGCCGCGCGCGCGCCTTTCAAATCGCCCCGCTCCTGCAGCGCCGCTCCCAGGTTGGCATTGGCTTCGGCCGATTGCGGCCGCAGACGCAGCGCCTCGCGATATGCGTTCGCCGCTTGCTCCAACCGCCCGGTCTTCTGATACGCCACGCCCAGATTGAACCAGCCCTCGTAGGAATCCGCAGTCGCCTTTACCAGTTGCGAACAGTATTGCGCCGCCGCGCTAAAGTCGCCGCGCGTGAGCGTGATGCTAGCCATGCATTCCAGCGCCGTGCGCGAGTCCGGTTGAATTTTAAGGAGGCGCTCCGCCATTTCCTGGGCCCGCATTTCTTCCTTGCGTGCGCCCGCCAGAGAAACAATATTGCTCAACAGATCGATCGAGTTGGGATTCAACGGCAACAGCTTCTGATACAGCTCCGCCGCCTCTTCCAAACGACCCAACTGATGCAGCGTTACCGCCTTGCCGAATAGAATGTCATCCTGCCGCTGCGGTTTTTTCGAAGACCGCACTTCCGCCTGCGCCGCTTCCCAGCAAGGCAGAGCCGCCTCCGCCTGATGGATCCTCAACAGGCACAGCCCCCGTCCCACCTGCGCTTGCCAGCGCTTCGCATCGATCGCCAGCGCGGCCTCAAACTCCTTCGCCGCCTCTTCGAATTTCGACTGCCGCTCCAAACACAGCCCCAGGTTGTAATGCGCCGTCGGATGCTTTGGTTCCCGCTCCGCTACCTTCGCGTAATGACCCTGCGCCTCGCTCCACTTCTCCTGCTCAAACCGCAGATGCCCTAAGGCGCTCTGCACTTCGCTCGGATTCTCGCCCCGCTCCAGCGCCCCCTCGAGCTCGCGCACTGCCTCGTCCAGTTTTCCGTCGTTCGCCAGCGCTACCGCCGCCGCCAAGCCGCTCGAAGCTGCCGGACGCTTGTGTTTAGGCGAAGCCGGAGCCGCGTCCCCGCGCAACAGCCGCTCTATCAGATCATCGTCGACAAAGAAAACTTGCTGTGGGTCGTTATTTTGCGCCATGTCGATTTCCTTCCGCTATTTGGCTACGGGCGTCACTCGGAAGTCGCCGTGCAAAGTAAATTGCTCCGCGCCTTCCCGATACAGCCCCGCCC
>JALYIB010000351.1 GCA_030775965.1 Acidobacteriota bacterium
GCGGTCCTGTTTATCGATGGCGATGGCTTGGATGGCCATGCCGTCGAGTTCGGCTAGCGTCTTTGCCTGGCCCGCGGCGTTCACTACGATGAGTTTGGATTTGGAACTGCCCACGCCTCCGCCGCCGGCGTATACGTTGCCTTTGGAATCGCGCGCGACGGCCCATAGGAAAGAAACGGAGGGATCGTAAATATCGCGCACTACGGGGGCGGGCATCAGGCGGCCTTCGCTGGAGAGCGAAAGTTTGTGGAGCGTGCCTTTTTCAAAATCCGCTGACTCGGAGTGTTCCCAGACTTGTGTCTCGACGGCCCAGAGCGGCAGGAAAACGCACAGCACCGGCGCTAGAATGCGCAAAAATCGCATGAACGTGACCTTCTTTAACCTTTAATCTTATTTGACTTTGATGCGCAGCGAATAATTGCCGCTCACCACTTGATCGAACGGAATTGACTGCTGCACTTCCGTGCTGTCGGGCGTGCCCACCAGCGAACGGCTGGCGTTGCGCTCGGTCTGCATTACATTTACCACCGAGGACGGCAGGTTCGGCAGCGTTTTATCGGCGGCGTAGAAAGTGGCCCGGCTTTGCACCAGCGACACGTAGAGGCGGTTGTTGTCGCGCTCCTGATTGAGCAGCGAAACGGTCGATGCGATGTCCATATTTTTGTTGTTTTGCGTGGCGCCGTCTTGCGTGCGGTCGAGCGTATCGGCGTCGCTGAAGAGCACGCGGTGTTCGCCTTTCGGCATTCCGGCGGGGATCTTCACTGTGAGCGAGCGCTCCATTCTTTCGCCGCGATAGGGGCGCAGGTACACTTTCACGGGGATCTCGGTGCCTGCTTCCACTTCTGTCGTCGGCGTCCAAACGGTCTCGATGGTGGCGACGCGGCGGGCGGGCAGCAGGTCGATGGTCGCGTTCACGCTCTTGAGTTTTGGGGTCGCTACGTTGTTCAGGAACAGACGGTTGAATTTGTCGCCCCACCAGCCGGCCAATACCGTGGGCATGGGGACGGGGAACTCGCCGGGGGCCAGCATCGTCGAGACGTGGATGTTGGCGGAGCCATCCATCACGACGTCGGCAGTCATGCGGTAGGTCATTTCATCGGCGTAGAGATTCATTTGCTGGAGCGAGTTGCTGAGCGTGGCGGACATCAGGAAGGGAGTCCACTTCTCATGCACGAAGACGTTGAAGTTGAGATCTTTTTCTTTGACGATGGCGTCGTTTTCCCCATGCGCGCGGACGTGGACGTGGACGGGGATCACGGGGGATTCGGCGCCCAGTTCGCCCATGATGCCGGTGAAGCGATCCTGGCGGAGGGCTCCCACGATTTCGGTGGCGTTGCCTACTTTGTTGGGTTGATAGGCGGAGCTGAGCACGGTTAGGATTTCACTTTTGGCGATGGGCATGTCGACGGGGCCCAGGTCGAAGAACTGGTGGCCGAAGGCTAGGATGCGTTTGCCATCGTTATAGGTGACGGTTCCCATGCCGGTGGTGGACATGTCGCCGGAAACCAGAATGCCGCTGACGGCTTCGCCGGGGTTGAGCGCGTGCTCCCATCCGGCGGCGGGTTTCGCGGTGAGGGTTCCGGCGGCGGCTCCGCCTTGCACGGGCGCGATTCCCATTTGGCGGAACAGCGGCTCGTAGGTGTTCAAGGTTTCGGCGGTGAAGCCGGAGAAGACTAGAGGCGTTTCAATGGGCGTCATCAAGGGGACACGCGAGGGAAGCGGGGGGGTGCCGCCGGCGGCTACGAGCTGCGAAACTAATTCGCTGGGCATTTGGTAGGAGGCGGCCGCAGGTGACACGGAGGGAAGTTTATCGGGCGTGCGGGCGTCGCTGGGGCGCGACATATCCAGATCTTGAATTTCAAGCATCGACTCGATGGGGGTGATGCCGCAGATGGCGTCGGGGGAGAACTGGCTTAGGCGTAGGGCGACGGCGCCGATTAATTTTCCGTCGATGTAAACCGGGCTGCCGCTCATGCCGCCGGCTACGCCGGTGCGTTCGGCTTTGCCGCCCATTTTCGCCATGATGACGTGCTGGCGCGGGCCCATGGCATTCTGCCAGACGCCGATGATTTCTACAGGGACGGGCTCGGGGGTCATGCCGCTGAATACGGTCCAGGCAATGGCGTGCATGCCGGGCTTGACGTCTTTCAAGGGGAGGATCTCAGGTTTGCCGGCTTTGGGAGGGGTGAGTT
>JALYIB010000352.1 GCA_030775965.1 Acidobacteriota bacterium
GGCTATGCGTTCACGGGAGCGTCACAAAGTTTAAATCGTTTGGGAAGGGCGGGTTGGGGAATTGGAATGGGACGGGAGACGGGGAGGCGGGTGATAGGCTGCTGTCGCGAGGGAATGAGCGGGATGGCTAAGACGGAGACGGGCGGGGGGCGGGCGCAGGTTATCAAGGGTGTGTTGGAGAAGATCGAAAAAGAGATGGGTGGGGACAAAATGAAGGCCACTATGGGGGACTACATACGGCTGGTGCAGCTTCACAAGGAACTGGATGAGGAATCGCCGAAGGAGATTAAGGTTACATGGGTGGAACCGAAATCCGGGAGCGAGGAATAGAGTATCATCCGCTGCCGTCGCAGCGGAGGTTTCATGATTCTCGGGCACGGTTCAAGGGGTTCTCGGGGCCGATTGGATCGGGCAAGAGTCAGGCGCTGTGCCAGGAGGCGCTGCGGTTGACGTATCTGAATCCGGGGCGGACGGGGTTGTTGGGGGCTCCGACGTTTCCAATGTTAAGGGACGCCACGCAGGCGGCGTTATTGGAAATTCTGGAGCGGAACCGGATTCCGCATGAGTGGAATCGCGCGGAGAACTTTTTGGTGCTGCGCGAGACGGGGTCGCGGATTTTGTTTCGGGCGGTGGAGGAGTTTCAGAGATTGCGTGGGTCGAATCTGGCCTGGTTTGGGCTGGATGAGTTGACGTACGCGCCGCAGCAGGCTTGGCTGCGGTTGGAGGGGCGGCTGCGGGATCCGCGGGCGAAGAGGCTGTGCGGGTTCGCGGTGTGGACTCCGAAGGGATACGACTGGGTTTATTTTCCTAACGACGGGTTGGGTACCGATTATTCGGGGATGCCGTTTTACGATGCTTGGAATCTGGCGACGTTCGCGGCGGCTTACGGGCGTGCGATGGCAACCATCACGGTGAACACCGTGGATCCGGCGGCGTATCCGGATGAGGCGGCGTATTTTCCTACGGCGATCGGGAATTTCACGGCGGCGATTATGAGTTTCGTGCGTGCCACGCAGGCGGGGTGCCGGTTCGAGGTGTTGTATCCAACCGATGTGAATCAGACTGCTTTCAATCGCGCGATAAATTATCCGGCGGCGGCGTGGACTCCGGCCGCGCTCACGTGTTTGAAGACCGAGGCGTTCGGGTTCACGTACGGCCGAAATTTGGACATGAGCTGGGCTACGCTCGATTTCGGCGATGCGCTGGGTTTCGCGGCGACGCAGCGGAGTCACCTGCTGGGCGTGGGGGATTCGACCACAGCTTGGCTCAAAGAGGTTCGCGCGGCGGAGGGGAAGCGCTTTGAGAGTGTGGTGTTGTTTGCGATCGATCAGTTCTCTCTGATCGGTTACGAGGTGCCTTTGCCGGACGGATTGCGGAGGAGTTTTCGAGTCGGAGGATGATAGTCTCGTAGGGATGAGACTCGAAGAGATTCAGGCGGCGCTGCGGGACGAGGGCATCGACGGATGGTTATTTTTCGATCACCATCGCCGGGACCCGCTGGCTTACCGGGTACTTGAATTCACGCCGGGATCGATGGTCACGCGGCGCTGGTTTTACTACATTCCTGCGGGCGGCGAACCACGGGGATTGGTTCACAAGATCGAGGCGCAGACATTGGCGCCGCTGCCGGGGCAGCATTCACTTTACGCAGGGTGGAGCACTTTGGTGGATGGGTTGAAGACGCTGATCGGCGGCGGCCGTCGCGTGGCCATGCAGTATTCGCCGAATTGCGCTGTGCCTTACGTCGCGATGGTGGATGCGGGGACGGTGGAACTGGTGCGGGGGCTGGGAGTGGACGTGGTCACTTCCGCGAACCTGATTCAAGTTTTCGAATCGCGATGGACCGAGGAGCAGTTGGCGATGCACCTCGAAGCGGCGCGCAAGGTGGACGGGGTCCGGCGGCACGCGTTTGAGAGGGTAGGTGAGAAGCTGCGGGCCGGGGAGCGGGTCACCGAGTGGGAGATGCAGCAGTTTATTCTGGCGCGATTTAAGGAAGAAGGGCTGACTACCGATCACGGGCCAGATGTGGCGGTGAATGCGAACGCTTCGAACCCGCATTATGAACCCAGACAGGATGCTTGCTCGGAAATCAAGCGCGGCGATTTGGTGCTGATGGACATGTGGGCGAAGTTGGATCGTCCGGACGCGGTTTACTACGACATTACCTGGGTGGGTTTTTGCGGGGAGCAGCCGCCGGAGCGGGTGGCGCGGGTGTTCACGGTGGTGCGCGATGCTCGCGATCTGGCGATCGCGCGGGTCAAGAATGCGGTCAGCAAGAAAAAAGAACTGCAGGGCTTTGAGGTGGACGATGCGGCGCGGGAGCATGTGCGCGCGGCGGGATTCGAGGAATTCTTTTTTCATCGGACGGGGCATTCGATTGGGACGGAGGTTCACGGGTCCGGCGCGAACATGGACAACCTGGAGACGCACGATGAGCGCAGGGTGATTCCATGGACGTGTTTTTCGGTGGAACCGGGAATCTATCTGCCGGAGTTTGGAATTCGCTTGGAAGTGGACGTGTTTGTCGGGGATCGCGAGGCGCGGGTGACGGGGGAAGTCCAGGACAAATTAGTTCTGATATCATGTTGAAGAAAATCATATGAAAACCTTCCTGATCTCCTTGCTGGCCGGCGGAATGGCGCTAGCGCAGACGCCGGCCGCCCCGAAGAGCGCACCGGCCGCTACGAAAGCTGCTCCGATTGCGGCACCGGATTTATTGAAGCCGAACACACTGAAGGCGCGGGCTCCGGAAGTTTACAAGGCGAAATTCGTCACCACTAAGGGCGACGTCATCATACAGGTGACGCGGGCTTGGGCGCCGCAGGGAGCAGATCGCTTCTACAATCTGGTGAGGGGCGGCTTCTTTAAGGACGCCGCGTTTTTTCGCACCATCCCGAATTTCATGACGCAGTTCGGCATCCCGGCGCGGCCGGATGTGGCGGCGGCTTGGGATCACGCCTACCTGATTGACGATCGAGTTACGCAATCGAACAAGCGCGGCATGGTCACCTTCGCGACTGCCGGTCCCAACACGCGCACCACGCAAATCTTCATTAATTACGGCGATAACGTACGGCTGGACTCGGACGGGTTCGCGCCGTTTGGACAAGTGATCGAGGGCATGGAGGTGGTGGACAAGTTCTTCGGCGGCTACGGCGAGACGCCGGACCAGGGGCGCATTACGGCTTTTGGCAAAGCCTATTTAGATAAGAGCTTTCCCAACTTGGACCACATTGTGAGCGCTACGATCATGCCGGCGGATGCTCCGGCGGCGGCTGCCGACACGAAGAAATAGTTTTATCCCCACTGTGGAAAAGTTCTGCAAAACTTGAACTTGAAGTTTCGCCCTCGCGCGTGCGTAATCTAATTGGTCACGGAGCTTGCCATGGCCACTGTCGATTTAACTTTTGAGAGAGGCTTACCCGCCAACGTCGATGCCGAGCGTTTTGTGCTCGGATCGATTCTGCTGAATCAGGACACCTATTTTCAAGTCGCGGGCGCGGTTGAACCCGAAGACTTCAGTCTGGAAAAGCATCGCCGCATTTTCGGGCGCATGAAGGACCTGTACGATCGCGGCGAGAAAATCGATCGCGTTACCCTCGCCAATGAACTAATGAAGCAGGGGCAGCTGGAGTCAGTGGACGGGTTCTCATACCTGATCTCACTCGACGAAGGGCTGCCCGCGCTCAGCAACCTGGACAGCTACATCCGCATCGTCAAGGACAAGGCGACGCTGCGCAAGCTGATTTTTAGCGCGCAGAAGGTGATCGACCGCTGCTTGATCGGCGAAGAGGAGCCGGATGAGATTCTGGCTGGCGCCGAAGAATCGCTACTGAAACTGGGCGAGGCGCGGTCGGGTGAGAGGCTGGAATCGCCGGCCACGGTCATCAGCAAATTTCCTGGCGGCGTGAATGCATTTTTAGATCCCAGCCAGCGGGTGAGCGGGCTGAGCACCGGGTTCGCCAAGTTCGATGAAATGACGGGCGGCCTGCACGGCGGGGAACTTCTGATTCTGGCCGCGAGACCGTCGATGGGCAAGACGGCGCTGGCGTTGAACGTGGCGCAGCACGTGGCGACGCATCCGCAGATGCGCAAGCCGGTGGCGGTATTCTCGCTCGAAATGTCCTCGGCAAGTTTACTGACGCGCTTGTTGTGCTCGGCGGCGCGTGTCGATCAGCACAAGTTTCGTGCCGGCTACCTGAATGCCGATGAACGGCGCAAGCTGCAAGTGGCGCTGGCGGATTTGACGGAGTCGCCGCTCTTTCTGGACGATACAGCCGGCGTGAACCTGATGGACATCCATTCAAAACTTCGGCGGATGCAGGCGGAGCACGGCTTGAGCCTGGTGGTGATCGACTACCTGCAATTGATGAGCAGTCGCGGGCGCAGCGAGAATCGCAATCAAGAAGTAAGCGCGATCTCGCGCGGGCTGAAGCTGATGGCTAAGGATCTGGACGTTCCGTTCCTGGTGCTGTCGCAGTTGAGCCGCGCGGCGGAGACTCGTATCGGCGATCACAAGCCGCAGCTGAGCGATTTGCGCGATTCCGGATCGATCGAGCAAGACGCGGATCTGGTAGCGTTTATCTTCCGTGAGGAAGTCTATAAACGCGATCGCGAGGACCTGCGCGGGCTAGCCGATTTGATCATCGCGAAGCAGCGCAACGGTCCCATCGGCAATGTGCCGCTGCGTTTCCTGGGACAGTTCACGCGGTTTGAGAATCGGGCGGAAGATCTTCCGGAAGAGCCTAATTAAAGTGTTTACACAAAGGGGTTTAAGAACATAACTTCATGAACTTGTTGGGGTGCGGGCGCATCCATAGTAGTGAGGGCGAGACGCCCCAAGGAGAAATAAAGTTATGAAAACCCTGATGACCACGTTGTTACTGGCGGGCACCGCATTGATGGCGGCGCAGACCGGCACTACGCCCGCTCCGGCCGCTGGCTCCTCGAGCGCGGCTTCCACCACCGCTCCGGCGAAGGTGAAAAAGCATCATCACAAAGCGAAGACGGTTGCGCCGGCCAGCGCAGCGACGAACGTGGCTCCGTCCACTTCGGCTGCCCCCGCGACGAAGTAAATTCGGTAACGGGGACGGATTCGCGGCGGCTGGACAGGGGTCCGGCCGCTGCCCGCTTTTGACTCGACATCCTGGTGGATTACTTTCGCGCATTTGCTTGCGAGTCGGCGCGTCAAATGGGAGACTGATCCCATGAATATCCATCGCCACGCTCCCCTGGTGGATGGCAGGGGAGCGGTTACAGAGCCTCCTCCTCCGCCGGGTGGCCGCCGCAATTGAATACGCCCGCGCAGAACACGTACGACGAGTTTCGCTACAACAACCTCCCTATCCTGCAGACTCATCCCAGCCGGCTGTGGGTGTTGGCGAAACTGGCGGGGCTTGCGCCCGCGCCGGTCGAGAAATGCCGGGTACTGGAGTTGGGCACCAGCGAAGCGGCCAACATTATCGGCATGGCCGTGACACTACCGGATGCGCAATTCACGGGTGTGGACCTGGCGCGGGAGCCGTTGGCGCGGGGGCAGCGCGTGATCGACGCCTTGGGGCTGGACAATGTCAAGCTGCTGCGCATGAACCTGCTGGAGATCGACGAGTCGCTCGGCAAGTTCGACTATATCTTGACGCATGGAATTTATGGATGGACGCCTCCGGAGGTGGGGGCGAAGGTTCTGGATATCGCGCAGCGGTGTTTAACGAGCGATGGGATCGCGTTTGTCAGTTACAACACGCATCCGTCGGGGCATATCCGCAGATTAGTGCGCGAGGCGATGCTCTACCACGCGGGGCGGTTCGAGAATCCCGTGGAGCGGCTGGAGCATGCGCGGGCGTTCTTGAAGGTTTTGGCGCTGGGTCGTCCACAGCCCGATCCTTTCGACGCCGCTGCCGCCGACTACGCGAGAATTCTACTGGAACATACGGACAGCGCCTTGTTCCATGACGATCTGGCGCCGGTGTATGAGCCGGTGTACTTTCATGAATTCGTGGCGCACGCGAAGGCTCACGGTTTGCAGTATGCGGGTGAGGCCAGCGGATACGATACGCCGCGTAACATCCGTCCAGAGGCGCTGGAGGCGGTGCGCGGCATGGCGGCGGGGGATGCGATCGCAGAGCAGCAGTATCTCGACTTTTTGCGGATGCGCGGTTTTCGGAAGTCGCTGCTATGCCGTCATGAAAGAAAGTTGGAAGCGGAGTGGGACGCTGCGCGCATCGTGGGTTGTTACGCGGCCACGGCTGCCAATGAAGATCCAGACGGGGCGTTCAGCAGCGCGGATCACATCCGGCTGACGACCACGCACCCGGTACCGATCGAGTATATGCGGCGGTTGATTGAATCGCGGCCGGTGCCTTTACAAGTGGGTCTGGAGCAGGCGCACGTCGCGCTGGAATTATTCAAAGCAGGCATCATTGAGTTGCAGGCGACTCCGGGAATTGCGGTGGTGGCCGGGGACAAGCCGTGTGCTAGCTCGTTGGTGCGATATCAGGCGGCGAACGGGCTATCGCCGGTGACGACGTTAACGCATCGGGCAATTGAAATCGAAGGCGAGGAGGCGCGGCGCATGCTCACGCTTCTGGACGGCGGCAGGGATCGCGAGTCGCTGTGTTCGTCAATGGACTGCACGCGAGAGCGGTTGGATACGGAGCTGCGGATGCTGGGTCGAATGGGAATGTTGATCGCCTAGCCGGCGGCTTCGCCCCGGTTCGGGGCGAGCTCACGCGTGACGCCCACGGTTATTTGTGATACGTTGCTGTCCAAAGGAGGCGGCAATGTGGAAATGGCTGGCTCACTATTGGCGCTTATTGACTGACTGGAAGCAGCGGGGACGCACCGCTCCGCAGCCTTATTACCGCTCGAATTTGCACGGGCGGCACCGCTGACCGGACCTATTTCTTAACGTAGCGTTGGAGATCGTTCGGAACCACTGCGGCTCCGTAAATCACGCCTTTGGAATCGACGGCGACGCCCTCCGCCGCGCTTCCAGCCCCCGTGGTTGCGCGAAACGGCTTCGGATTCGGAGTCGGCGACGTAGATCACATCGCTCTGACTGACGGCGATGCCGCTGGGGCGGCTGAACTGCGGGCACTTTGAACCAGCCGCTGACAGTGCGAAAGGGATTGGGCGGGCATTCGTCGGCGGGCCGGTGGGGACGGGCGGGTCGAGGCGGACCTGATCCGGCTGCGCACTTACGATGAGGCAGAACATCGCGAACAGAGTACCGGCGAGCGCTGGTTTCATGCGGCCTTCTGGACAAATATTATGATCACAAGATGTACAATAAGGTTCGGGTAAAACAATGTCATATATAGGCGGTCGCCAATTCGTACAACTTCCTGGTCCTACCAATGTGCCGGAGCGGATCCTGCGTGCTATCTCACGGCCGACGATCGATCATCGTGGACCGGAGTTTGGCCGCCTGGGACTCGAAGTCCTGGAGGGCATCAAAGAGATCTTCCAAACCTCTGGAAAAGTGGTCATTTTTCCCTCTTCGGGCTCCGGGGCGTGGGAAGGTGCGTTGACGAATACGCTCTCGCCGGGCGACAAGATACTGATGTTTGAAGTCGGCCAATTCGCGGCGCTGTGGATTCAAGTGGCGCGGAAGCTGGGTCTGGATGTGGACGTGGTGCAGACCGACTGGCGCCACGGCGTGGACCCGAAAGTAGTCGAAGCGAAGCTGAGTGACGATCGCGATCGTCAGATCAAGGCCGTGTGCGTAGTGCAGAATGAAACTTCGTCGGGTGTCACCAGCTCGGTTGCCGCTGTTCGCGCCGCGATCGACCGCGCGCGGCACCCGGCGCTGCTCTTGGTGGACGCCATTTCCTCTCTCGCGTCCATCGATATGCGGCATGACGAATGGGGCGTCGACGTTACGGTGGGCGGGTCGCAGAAAGGCTTGATGCTGCCGCCGGGTCTGGGTTTCAACGCGATTAGCGAGAAGGCGCTGGCGGCATCGAAGTCGGCCAAGCTGCCGCGATCGTACTGGGACTGGGAGGCGATGCTCTCACACAACGCCAACGGTTTCTTCCCTTACACTCCGGCCACCAATCTGCTTTACGGCTTGAAGGAAGCTTTGCAGATGCTGCGCGAAGAGGGGCTGCAGAATGTTTTTGCCCGGCATCGGCGTCTGGGAGAGGCGACGCGGCGCGCGGTGAGCGCTTGGAATTTGGAAAATGTGGCGCTCGATCCCAAGGAATTCAGCAACTCCGTGACGGCGGTTTATACGCCGGTGGGCCACTCCGCCGATGAGTTCCGCAAAGTTTGTCTGGAGCGCTTCAATATGCCGCTGGGTTCGGGCCTGGGCAAGTTGAATAACAAAGTATTCCGCATCGGACACCTGGGTGACTTCAACGACCTGATGCTGGCCGGAGCGCTGAGCGGCGTGGAGATGGGGTTGGAAATCGCCGGCGTTCCTCATCGCAAGGGCGGGGTCGCGGCGGCGCTTGAGTTCTTGACGGAGTCGCATCGGGAAGCGGCCGCCACCGCGCGTGTTTGATGGATGTCGATTCGTTAAAACGCGCGGCGGGGGAATGCGCGGCTACCTTAATTAAAGATGGCATGGTGGTGGGGCTGGGAACGGGTTCCACTGCGAAGTTTGCTGTCGAGGCGATTGGGACGCGGGTGCGGGCGGGTTTGAAAATTCTGGGCATTCCAACGTCGGATCAGACTGCCGCGCAGGCTCGCTCACTCGGCATCCCGTTGGGAGAATTGACCGCGGATAGGCGAGTCGACTTGACGATTGATGGCGCGGATGAAGTTGACATCCACAGTCTGGATTTGATCAAGGGCCGCGGCGGGGCGTTGCTTCGCGAGAAAATCGTAGCGAGCGTGAGCGATCGATTTGTGATCGTGGCGGACGAATCGAAGCTGGTGGAGCGGCTGGGTCGAAGTGTGCTGCCGGTCGAGGTGGTTCCTTTCGGCTGGGAGGCTACGGCGCACAAACTGCGGGAGCTGGGCGCGGTACCGGCGCTCAGGAAAAGCGGCGCCGGCGAAGCCTTCGTCAGCGAGGGCGGCCACTATATTCTCGATTGCACACTGACCGGCGAATTTTCTCCGGCGGCGTTGGGAGCGGCGCTCGACGGGGTGGTTGGGGTAGTGG
>JALYIB010000353.1 GCA_030775965.1 Acidobacteriota bacterium
CCCCCACGATGGGAAAGGCCGGCTCGGCAACCGGCGCCGCTGCCTTGCCAGTCACTCGCTTTGGAATAATTTTTCCGCCCGCCTTCTTAGCCACTTACCATCCTCCGCATGCCCAGATACCATCAAAGCATACTAGCCCCTCCCCCTATAATCAAAGAGTGAGAATCGCCTATCTCGACGCATTTTCCGGCATCAGCGGCGACATGACCGTCGGCGCATTGCTCGACGCCGGAGCCCCCGCCGCCGCCCTGATCGACGCCTTGGAGACGCTAGCCACCGGGGCTAAATTTGAGATCGCCAAGACCCGCCGCGGCGGCGTAACGGCCTCCAAATTCCGCGTCATCGTCCCCGGCGAAGCCCCCGTCCATCGCCATCTGAACCACATTCTCGGCATGATCGACAAAGCTCCGCTCACCGTTCGCGCCAAACAAAATGCGTCCAATGTGTTTCGCCGCCTGGGCGACGCCGAAGCCCGCGTCCACGGCGTCCCCGTCGAAAAAGTCCACTTCCACGAAGTAGGCGCTGTCGATTCCATCGCCGACATCGTGGGCGCCTGCGTAGCGCTCGATCTCCTCGACATCGGCGAAATCCACACTTCCGCCATCAACGTCGGCAGCGGCACCGTCAACACCGAACACGGCCTGCTTCCCGTCCCCGCCCCCGCCACCGCCGCTCTTTTAGAAGGCAAACCCATCTACGCCCGCGGCCCCGCCGTGGAACTCACCACGCCCACCGGAGCCGCTCTAGTCGCCACGCTCTCCAGCCACTTCGGCGCGCTCCCCGCCATGAGCATCTCCAGCATCGGCTACGGCGCCGGCGACCTCGATTTCAAGGATCAACCAAATGTCCTCCGCGTCCTGGTAGGCCACCGCACCACCGCCACCGAAGCCACGCTCGTGAGCGTGATCGAGGCCAACATCGACGATTCCAGCCCCCAAGTTCTCGGCTACGCGCTAGAACGTTTGCTCGAAGCCGGCGCCCTCGACGCCTCCTTCTCGCCTCTCCAAATGAAAAAGAACCGCCCCGGCGCTCTTCTCCGCGTCATCGCGAAACCAGAGCACCAGGAGCGCCTTGCGGAAATAATCTTCGCCGAAACCTCCACTCTCGGCCTGCGCATTTACCCCGCCGAGCGCCGCGTCGAAGAGCGCCGCATCGTGGAAGTCGAAACGCCCCACGGCAAAGTTAGAATGAAGGTTTCCGGCCACGGCGCCGCCACTCCCGAGTATGACGATTGCCGCGCCCTAGCGATCCAAACCGGAACTCCGCTGCCGCAAATCATCGCAGCCGCCCAGGAAGCTTATTTGAAAGTCAGGAAATGAAATATTACCTCACCACTCCGATCTATTACGTGAATGCCGCGCCGCACATCGGCCACGCTTACACCACCATCGCCGCCGACACTATTAAGCGCTGGAAGCGCATGCAAGGCCACGATGTCGTCCTCGCCACCGGCACCGATGAGCACGGCCAGAAGATCGAGCGCGCCGCCGCGGCCGCCGGCAAAACGCCGCGGGAATTTACCGACATTATTTCCGCCGAGTTCCAGCGCCAGTGGGAAATCCTGGGCCTCAGCGTGGACCGCTTCCAGCGCACCACCGCCGCGAAACATGCCATCCAAGTACAGGATCTGTTCCGCCGCTGCCTCGACAACGGCTACATCTATAAAGGCAGCTACACCGGCCAATACTGCGTGTTCGATGAGCTCTACGTCAACGACGCAAAACCCGGCGACGCCTGCCCCGAATGCGGACGCCCCACCGAAACCGTTTCCGAAGAAAACTACTACTTCAAACTTTCCGCGTTCCAGCAAAAGCTGTTGGATCTTTTTGAAAAACAACCCGACTTCATCCTCCCCGAAACCAAGCGCAACGAAGTGCTGGCGTTCGTCAAGAAAGGCCTGTCGGATTTATCCATCAGCCGCACTTCAATCAAATGGGGCATTCCCGTCCCCAACGATGAAAAGCACGTTTTCTATGTCTGGTTCGACGCGCTCACCACCTACATGAGCGCCGTCGCCGGCGAAGAGCTGTGGCCCGCGGACCTC
>JALYIB010000354.1 GCA_030775965.1 Acidobacteriota bacterium
GCCGAGTACCCGCGGGTGCCTTCGCAATTATTGGTTGTCGGCGAGCCGCCTTATCCCCACGCCAAAGTTTACAGCCTCGCGCGCATGCTGGCCGAGGCCCGCTACGATCTGGTGGTGATGAGCGATAGCGACATCCGCGTAGGTCCGGATCTGCTAAAAGCGATCGCCTCCGAATTCGCCGACGGACGAACCGCGCTGGCCACCTGCCCCTACCGCGCCATCGCGGGCCGCAGTTTCTGGTCGCGTTTAGAGGCCCTCGGCATGAATACCAATTTCTGGCAGGGCGTGCTCACGGCGCGTCTGCTCGCCGGTATGAAGTTCGCTGTGGGACCCACCATCGCCGGCCGCCGCCACGCCATTGAAGCCATCGGCGGCATCGAACGCGTGAAAGATTACATCGCGGAAGACTTTGACCTGGGCCGCCTGATGGCGCAATCCGGCCAGCGCGTGATTCTTTCTTCCTACGTGATCGAGCACCGCATCGGCAGCGAGTCGTGGGCCAAAAATTTCACGCACCGCATCCGTTGGGGACGCACCAGCCGCCGCTCGCGTCCGCTGGGATACATCGGCCAGATCTTCACCTATCCGATTCCCATCGCCTTGCTGTTGTGCGCGGGGATAGGACTAGCATGGCCGCTGGCCGTGGCCGCGTCGTTCCGCTTTGCATCCGCGTGGATGATCTCGCGGGTGGTCCTCGGCGCTCGGCTCAATTGGATTCTGCTGCCCGTCGAAGACGTGCTGGGCTTCCTATTCTGGATCGCCGGATTTTTCGGCAATACCATCAGTTGGCGCGGGCGAACCTACCGCATCGATCGCCAGGGCCGTGCGGTGGCCTAGCGTCTAGCGCGCCTTTACCACCAGCACATTCTTCGCATCCACCTTGCCGTATTGCATGGGGAAGCTCCGCCCCGCATAGTAAGCGTCCCACTGATCCTTGTAATGCGACGACAGCGGCTGGCCGGATTCCCCGGTCGCCAGGTTCGCGAAGGAACGATCCAAATCCGCCAGGTCCACAATCATGCGCAGCGACGGTCCTAATCGCCGGGTGTACTGTTTGACCGTCGTGGGCGCGCCGTTCATGGCAACCCGCCCGATATTGAAGTAACTGCCAATAAGCGGTAGCCGCCCCTCCACCGGATTCACAATTTGCAACGCCTGGTACTCCCCGTAATCCCAGCGCGAGGGCTTCGACCCCTGGATCTTCTGCCCCTCCTCGATCGCCCCCACCAAACAGCGCAGCAGAAGTACGTTGTAGTTCGGGAACCAGTCCGCGGGACGCTCGCGTAGCAGCCGCTCGATCACGCTGGGGGCCATGAAGCTCTGATAAATTTCGCCGGACCCAGTGGCCGCGCGCTCCGCCACGCGCTTGCGTATCTGCTCATACACCAGCGATGCCAGCATGGGCGCGGCTTGGCCCTTTTCCATTTGCCCATTCCACTGGCGCAGCACCGCGACGGCCTCCTGCGTCTGCGGGTTGGCGGGCTTCTCCGCGTCGAACGCCGCCACCACCTGCTGCGCCACAAACCGATCGAAGGCGGAATACACATCCGTCTCTACCCGCAACATCTCTTCCGCCTTCCATTTCGCGCGCGAGTTCAACACAGCGCCCACCTGATTGGCGCGATCGGGCGGCGCAAAGTTGCCGTCCACTCGATAAGGATAATCCGCCGGAAACGGATTCTGATTCGCGCTGACAATCAGGCCTTCGGGAGGGTTGTAGGCGCTCGGCAACTGCTCGAAAGGAATGGAACCGGCCCACGCGCAATCGGCGCTTTCGGCCGGCACGTCGCCGGGACAATTTTTGCGGACCGGCAACCATCCCGCCGCCTGATAACCGATATTCCCGCCGGTATCGGCGTAAACGAAATTCTGCCCGGGCCCCCCGAAGTGTTCAAGCGCCGCGCGGAACTCGATCCAGCTGTGGGCCTGGTCGATCGCGAGAAATGGAAAGGAGAAGCCGCCCGCTTCCGCCGCGGTCCAGTGCAGCGCAAACTGTTGGCGCCCGTCCGTCAGGAACAGCGGGCCATCTTTGGTGAGGCCCGTGGCGATCGACAAGAGCTTCCCGTCTTTGACGGCGATAGCATCCTGCTCCACGCGCATGTTCACGCCCGCCGGTTCGCGGAACAGATCCTGCACGTCGAACTGTAAATTGGTAATGCCCCAGGCGATGCGGTCGTTGTGGCCGATGATCACCGCCGGCAGCCCGATGATGGCCGCGCCGGTTACATCGAGCCCTGGCGCCTTCAAATGCACTAAATACCAGGGCGAGGGAATCGAGAACTCCAAGTGCGGATCGTTTGCCAGAATCGGCTTGCCGCTCACCGCGCGCGAGCTCGCCAGCGCCCACGCGTTCGAACCGGGCTGCGGCTCGTGGCCGGTGCGCACCGGGAACAAATACTCTACCTTGGCGCGCTCCCCGCTCGCCAGCATCTTTTGTTTGAGCAATTCGCCGCGCCAACTATTCGAAAGAGCCCGGTACATTTCGAGACCCGCCAGCATGCAGTCCCCTACCGACCACGGGCGCGGATCGTAGCGCAGCAGCGTGAACTCCAGCGGCAGGCGGTCGCGATGGGTCTCGATGAAATAATTGATGCCGCGCGCAAACGCCGCCATGGGCGCGCGTTCCTCCGGCTTCAACGCCTTTTCCTGAGCCTCGGCGATGTGGCGCAAATTCATGCGGCGCGCCTCTTGATCGGACTCGACCGCCGCCGCCCCCACCACTTCCGCCAGCTCGCCCGCCGCGCGCCGCCGCATCCCATCCATCTGCCACAGCCGGTCCTGCGCCATGGCGTAGCCTTCGAGGAAAATAGCGTCCTGCCACGACGCCGCCTGGATATGCGGCGTGCCCTGGGCATCGCGCGCGATACGGGCTTCGCCGGAAATCGGCGCGCTGATTTGCCCGGAGGTCTGCGCCAGCGGCCGCCAAGCGTACCAATAGCCCCCCGCAAGTAGCGCGGCCAACAAAACCGCTATGCTCAGATTGAGCAGCCGTAGCAAGCTGGAAGCGCGCGTGGTCTGGGATCCGTAGTGCGCGTTTTCCGGTAAGCTCACTGCTTCCGATTGTAGCGAATCGCCTTCCGGCGCCTATGTCCCTACGACTCATCCTGTTGGTTGCCATCGTCGCCCTGAACGGTTTCTTCGCCGCCGCCGAGGTCGCTCTGGTGTCCGTACGGCGCTCGCGTTTAAATGAACTCGCCGAGCAAGGCAATGCCTCGGCGCGCGCCGCTCTGGGATTGCTCGCCAACCCCGGACGCCTCTTGAGCGCCACGCAAGTGGGGGTCACGCTGGCTAGCCTGGGACTCGGTTGGGCCGGCGAAGACACCGTCTACCAGATCCTTCTCTCCTGGTTCCAGCCGTGGATCGCTCCCCACGCCGCGTTGATTCCCTGGCTGCACGGATTCAGTTTCGCCGTAGCTTTCCTGGTGATCAGCTTCGTCCATGTGGTGGTGGGCGAAGTGGTGCCCAAGAACCTGGCGCTCGAAAAAGCCGACAAGCTGGCGCTGCTGGTGGCCACGCCCCTCCTGATTTTCCGGCGCATTTCGGCCCCCTTCGTGTTCGTGATCGACCGCACATCGAGTGCGCTCTCGCATCTTCTAGGCCTGCGCGGCGGCCATACCGGAGGCGGCCATTCGCCCGAAGAACTGAAGTTCATCGTCGAATCCAGCCGTCACGAAGGGCACCTCGAAAGCTTCGAGCAGGAAGCCATCAATAAGCTTCTTGAACTCAAGGAAATCAACGCCCGTGAAATCATGACGCCCCGGCGGCAGATCGTTTCGGTGTCGGTGGGCGCTAGTTTGGATGAGTTGCTGCGCCTCACCATGCAGCACAAATATTCGCGCCTGCCAGTGTACGAAGGCAGTCCCGAACACATCCTCGGCATCCTGCATTATAAAGACCTGGTGCGCGCCTGGCAGG
>JALYIB010000355.1 GCA_030775965.1 Acidobacteriota bacterium
TGGTGAGGGTTGCGGTGGCGAACAGTTCCCACGCAACATAGAGCAAGAGGATCCAGAACTTGCGGAAATATCCGCGTAAAATCAAAATGAGGACCGACAATAGCATAACCCCATTGCCGATCCCCAAAAAATCGTAAACGTACTTCATCACCGCACACCGGCAGACATTTCCCTCACGGGGAAACCAATCTTACTTATGCCTTGTGCGAAAGACCTAGCTAAGGTTGGTGTCACCGGATGGCGGCGGTCCCGAAGCCACCACGCCGCTAAGATCATGGTTCGCGGCAATCGGTCCGTGAGAAACAGTCCATGCATACGAACTGACGCTTGCGAGCGCCAAAACAAATGCAGTCAAAATTGTAACACGCTTCACTCTGCACCACCCTCTAGTACCTAAAGAATTTGACCACTTAGTACATTACTCAACATGGAGCTAAGAGCAACACCTTAACAATACCTCTAAGGCTCAGTTGCGAGTATAAGGTTTATCCCTTAGTACCGTCAAGAGGTTGGTACCACCAAAACGCGTAGAATGAGGAATGGTTTAATTAAATTGTGTTAATCTAGTGCGAAAGGCGGCTAAGCGGCTTGCTTGCTTCGGCGGATGAGTTGGGTGATCTGGCGGAGGGCGATGTAAACGTTCAAAAAGCCCAGGCAACTCAGGGCGCCGCGGAAGTACGGGTCGTCCCAGACGTCCTGGGCGGCTATTTGATTCGCGGCGAAGAAACCAGGGATGTGGTTGAGGTTCCAGGAATCCATCCAGGGGAAGATGACCAGGAAGGCTCCGATTTCAAAGGCGAACAGGGCGAAGAGTACGATCCACAAGCGGCGGCGCAGAGTTCCGGGGAGGCGCGCGGGCGGGGCGGGAAAGGGCGGGGGCTCGGGCAGGGCTGCTGGCGTAGGCGTGATTTCGGGGGTCATACGAACAGTTCGCCTTGAGGAAAGAGGGCGACGGGGTAACCGATCCAGACGGAATGGCGGCTGGCATTGCGGACCGGTTCGAAGCTGAAGCGATGGAGGGTGGTGGGCCCTAGGCGGTCGAGTGCGTCCAGGTGATCGCGGGTGCCGTAGCCTTTGTTGCTTGCCAGGCGGTATTCGGGGAAGACTTGATCCCATTGGGTAAGGGCGCAGTCGCGTGCGGTCTTGGCCAGGATGGAGGCGGCGGCAATGGAGAAAGAGAGGCCGTCGCCGTGGATGAGAGGTTTTTGCGGGATGGCGCTGGCGATCCGGATGGCATCCAACAACAGGTAATCGCAGACGGTGTTGAGTCGTGCAAGGGCGCGCTGCATGGCGAGGCGGGAGGCTTCGAGGATATTGACGCGGTCGATTTCAAAGGCGTCGGCGGCGCCTACGGCCCAGGCTAGGGAGCGCTCGCGGATGCGCTCGGCGAGGACTTCGCGTCGATCGGGCTCAAGTTCCTTGCTGTCGTCGAGGCCGCGGATTTGGCGCGCTGGGTCGAGCACCACAGCGGCCGCGAAGACGGGGCCGAAGAGCGCGCCGCGACCCGCTTCGTCCAGTCCGGCGATGGTCCGGTAACCGGCGCTTCGGGCGGCACGCTCATAGCGGCTGCTGGGCATGCTGGGAACGGGGGTGGCGCTAGGTGCGTTCGCGCAGGCGCGCGGCTTTGCCTTTCAATCCACGCAAGTAATAAAGCTTGGCGCGGCGGACGCGACCCGTGCGGACGACGTCAATGTGATCGACTACCGGGGCCTGCACCGGGAAGATGCGCTCGACGCCTTGGCCGAAACTGACTTTGCGGACCGTGATGGTTTCGCTCATGCCGGTGTTGTTGCGGGCGATTACGGTACCTTCGAATACCTGGAGGCGTTCTTTATCGCCTTCCTTAATTTTGACGTGCACCTTGATGGTGTCGCCGGGGCGGAACTCGGGGTGAGTCGCCTTTTTGTTCTTGTTCAGGATCTTGGCCATCGTTGCGTTCTGCATAATCTTGTTCCTACTTTCTCAAACTAAATCCATTCAAACTAAACCCATTCAAACTAAATCGGGTCGCTGGCGGCGGGTTTTTTCCCGCGCGGCGCTTCTACGCCACTTGCGAATCTCTTCGTGGTTGCCGCCGATCAGCACTTCGGGCACTTTCCAGCCGCGAAATTCCGCGGGCCTGGTGTACTGCGGCCAATCGAGCAACCCTTCCTCGCTAAACGACTCGTCCACACTGGAGGTTTCGTTCCCCAGCACGCCGGCTTGCAAGCGGGCTACGGCATCTACTACCACAGCCGCCGCCAACTCGCCGCCGCTTAATACATAATCGCCGATCGAAAGCTCTTCGTCGGCCAAGTGCTCCGCTACGCGCTCGTCTACGCCCTCGTAGCGGCCGCAGATCAGGAGCAGTTCTTTCAATTCGCCGAACTCCCGGGCCTTGGCCTGGTCGAACTTTTTCCCTTGCGCCGAGAGCAGGATCACCTTGGAGCCCTCGCTACGCTCGGGCCACACCGCTTCGACAGCTTCAAATATCGGTCCCGCTTTGAGCAGCATGCCTTCGCCGCCGCCAAAGGGCCGGTCGTCTACCGTTCGATGCCGGTCGTAGGTCCACGTCCGCAAATCGTGCACATGAATCTCGATCAGCCCTGCTTCGCGCGCTTTCTGAATCACGCCGTGCTCGAAGGGTCCCCGGAAGAACTCCGGGAAGATCGTCACGATGTGAAACGTCACTGTTGCTCCAGCAAACCCTCCGGCAATTCCACCCGGATGGTCTTCGATGCTACGTCGATCTCCTTGCAGATCGACCGCGCAAACGGAATCAGAATCTCACGGCCGTCCGCCGCTTCCAACTTCAAGAGTGGCGCGCCGCCGTAGGCTTCTACTTCGGTCACGACGCCTACTTCCGTTACTACACCCGCTACTTCCTCGCTGACTACTTTGCAGCCGACCAGCTCGGCATAAGAGAACGCACCGTCTTCGGGCGGCTCCACTTCACTCGGGGACACCAGCATTTCGGCGCCTTCCCACGGCTCAGCATCGTTAATCGAATCGATGCCTACGAACTTGAACACCGGGCGGCCATCGTGCCGCCAGGTTTCTTCGACTCGAACGACCTGACGCTGGCCGTTTTTCTCGAGCGCTACTTCTTTCAACCTCTGTTCGCGGTCCGGATCGCTGCTATCCAGCTCGCCGAGTAATTCTCCGCGATTGCCACGGGTGCGCCACAGCCTGCCGATCGCGACCCAGTTTTCCAATGCCCCGCCCTATTCCAGGATTTCCAGGGTGAAGCGGCGGTTCTGTTTCATGCCGGCGGCTCCCAACAAGGTGCGGATGGAGCGGGCGGTGCGGCCTTGCTTGCCGATCACCTTCCCTAAATCCGCGGGGGCGACGCGCAGTTCCAGAACGGTCACCTGTTCGCCCGCGACTTCGCGGACCGTCACTTCGCCGGGATTGTCGACGAGTATTTTGGCGATCTCCGTCACCAGTTCTTTCACTGTCACACCTCTCTGCTTTAACCCGTTCCTGAACTACGCGGCCGTCGCGGCCTCGGGCACGGGCGGGTTCATGCGGATCAAGCGGGCCACGGTGTCGGACGGCTGCGCGCCGTTCTTGATCCAGTATTGGATCCGCTCGTGTTCCAGCTTGATGGCCTTGGGTTTCGCTACCGGGCTATAAATTCCGACTACTTCCACTGAGCGGCTGTTGCGGGCGCGCTCCTTGTCAATTACCACCACGCGGTAGGACGGCTTTTTCTTGCCGCCAAAGCGCGCCAAACGAATCATCAGCATTCCTTAAACTCCTATCCTTCTATGATCCTCAATTTTCTGTGCAAAGGGCAAATCGACTATAATCCGTAACTTAACGCCCAAAGGGCAAACCGGGGGGCAGCTTCATTCTCGCCAGGCGTTTGCCCAGGAAGCCTCCGCCACCCGTGAAACTCTTCATCATCTTGCGCATTTGCGCGTATTGCTTCAGCAAATTGTTCACTTCCTGCACCGATGTTCCGCTGCCTTTGGCGATGCGTTTGCGCCGCTGGCCGTTGATCATCATGTGGTTGGAGCGCTCCTTAGGGGTCATCGAGTCTACGATCGCCACCAAGCGGTTTATTTCGTTTTCGTCGACTTTGACGTTTTTGAGATCTTTCATCATGCCCACTTGCGGCATCATGCCGAGGATCGATTCGAGGGGGCCGAGCTTGCGGATCTGCTTCATCTGATCGCGGAAGTCGCCGAGAGTGAAGTCGTCTTCGATCAGCTTGCGCTGCATCTCTTCGGCTTGTTTTTGATCGATGGTTTCTTCTACGCGCTCGATCAGGCTGAGGACATCGCCCATGCCCAGGATGCGTTGCGCTACGCGGTCGGGATGGAAGGGCTCGAG
>JALYIB010000356.1 GCA_030775965.1 Acidobacteriota bacterium
GATCCCGGCAACTGCCTACCTGAAGGTGGGTTTCCGAAGATCCCATTAAGCTGCACTAGGAACGTTCCACCGGAAACTGGTATTCTAAAAGTTCCAATCCTGTGCGAGGTGAGTTCCGTTGGCTGAAATACATTTGAATGACGGCGAAAGTCTAGAGAGCGCGCTCAAGCGTTTCAAGCGAAAGGTCCTGCAAGAAGACATCATTAAGGATGTCAAGCGTCACGCATTCTATCTGAAGCCTGGCCAAAAGAAACGAGTCAAGGCGGCGGAAGCGCGCAAACGCGCCCGAAAAAAGCGTTCGCGGGACAGCGATTCAGACCAGCATCGCTCCTAAGCCCCCGGCGCCGCGCCTTCGGTGAGAGGACGCTGACAAACAACCGTCAGGCGGCCGAACCTAACCACCAGGCCAGCCAGCAGACCCACGCCGATGACGAATCCTCAGTGATGACCTCCTGAAATAATCACGGCTGGCCCCATCCCCGCCAGCCGCAGCCTTGCGGCCAAATCGCCATCGACGCCGCCGGCAACATCTATACGGCGGAAGCACAACTGTCGGCAGCAGGCCCATGCTCGCGTCCTTTGCCACAGAGAATCTAAGACTTTCACCCTAGTTTTCATTCTGGCTCTGGAGAGAAGCAAACGGTGCGGTTTCGCGCGCATTCGGGCGAGGCGGCGGTGTTTAACACTAGTACTCTAAACTCCGCAGAGCTAGGTGACGATACCTAGAATATTTCACGAGCCACGCTGGGGAACCAGTTGGCAGGCGAAAATGCAGGATTCTACGCGCAGATCGGTAGCCCCTCGATTCGGGGTCAATGGGCCGCGTTCGAGCAGCGGACGCGCGGAGCCACTGAAGAATTTTCACTTCGCCGTCACCTGGGCTAGCGTGACTGCGCAGCTGAGTCTGATCGAATCCGCTGCCTTGAGAACTGCCGCCACGGTGGAACGCCAGCAGGCCAGCCGGGCTGCGGCGGCGGCGCTTGCCGTCGCTCCGCAAATGCCACAGCCGCCGGTACCGTCGGCAGCAAAAGCCCGCTGGGAAATGGTGGTTCCGAAAATGGATCGGGAGAACCGCATCCCCCAGGCCATGGCCAAGGGCGCGGACCATGACTATCCTCTGCCTGCGATTCCGGCGATTCCCGCCTGGCCCGCCGCCCCGCCAGCTCCCTTCCTGAGCAGGGCTTTGGCCCTGATCGGAATGCGCGGACGGACCAATCTACAAGTCTTGCAGCTCAATGCGGCCATTCCGTCGGAGAAACCGGCGAACGAGGGAAGGGAACAGTTGTTGTCGAAGATCACCAAGTCGCTGCGCAGCCGCGTGCAGGAGTCTGCGGTGTTATGAAGATCGAGAAGGCTTTGGAATTACGCGCGGCCGGCCGCCTGGTGGAGGCTCTGGAGGCGCTGGGCGCGTCCAGCGAATTCGATCCCCGGCTGTCGAGTCTGAAGGCCGAGATAGAGTTTGCCTTGGGTCGCTTTGAGGACGCGGCGCTGAATTATTTCGCGGTCACCATGGCCGATCCCGACAATGCGGATCTGCAGCAAAATCTGGCGCTGTGCCTGGCCTGCTGCGAACGCTGGGACTTGGCGGCGGAGGCGTTCGAGCGCGTGCTGCGGTTGGATGCGGAGCGGGTGGACGCGCGTCTCGGGCTGGGCTCCTGTCTATTGCATCTGAACCGGGCTGAAGAAGCTCTGGTGAATTTCACTCGCTGCGGCGCGGGCATGGCGCTGTTCGGCAAGGCCGTCGCTTTGCAATCCCTGCAGCGCTTTGAGGAGGCGGGCAGGATGTATGAAACATGGCTCGCCGTGGAGCCGGATTCAGAAGAAGCTCTGTCCAATTTGATTGCGATGAGTATCGAGCGCCGGGACTGGGAACGAACTTCGGACTATGCGGCGCGGCTGCTCGAAATTTGTCCGCAATCGACGGTAGCGCTGCAAGGGCTTGCCACCGCTGCGTTTGGCAATGCGGATCACCCCGCGGCGGCCGCGTACTGCGATCAAATTTTAGAATGGGCGCCCGATCGTTTGGAAGCGTGGCACAATTTTCGTGTTGCGATGGACCAGTGCTCCTTCAGCGCTGGCACTTAGGGGGAGAACAATGACTCGTTTACGCGTTCGCGTCGAATTGAACCGGCGTAAATCCGGCGTACCCATGGAAGAACTGGCGAGCGTCGTTGAGGAGACGCAAAAATTCTTTCACTTGCTGGCCGAGGATGTCGGAATTCCGGTGGACCGTGGGGAATGGCTGGCGTCTAACTTCGATCCGGAATCGCTGAACTTCACGGCGGAATTCAACGGACCGGCATCCATCGAACAGATCCGCGATTTCGGCGCGGCCTTCGGCGGCGCGACTTCGCTGCGCCGTGAGACCATCGCTCAATTTACGCATATCGCGGACTTCATCGGCGAAGACGAGTTGGTGGGCTTCGGGCTGTATCAGTCCGATGAAGAAAGCGAGCCTTCCGATTGGCGCTGCCTGTCGCGGCGCGATGCGCAGCGGTTCGCGGGTGAGATTCAACTGCTGGCGAAGGCCGCCGGAGTGTCCGAGATGGATTCACCCCTGCCGGCGGTGATGAATGGCAGTGTGGGCGGACGGCGTCTCTTTAAAGACCGCCGGGAACGCGAGGCGTTGGCGGCGGACCCATCGAAGTGGATTCGTGAAGTGGAGTCAAGTTTGGCCAGCCGGATCGGACTTCTCGAAAGCAAGCTGGAGGCGCAGGCGCAGCAGGTGCAGGGGCTGGGCAATAGCCAGGACATAGCCGAGGAAAGATTTCTAAAACTTCTGGGGGTAATGGAATCGGCCTGGAGCCAGGCTCCGCGGCAGTTGACGGCTCCCGCGGCGGATGTCGTCGCGCAATCTCGGGAACCCCGGGAACCCCGCAACGGTTGGAAATTGGCTCTGGGATTCGCGGCGGCAGCGCTGATCCTCGCCACCGTCGGAGCCGCGCAGTTTGGGCCTTGGTCGCGATCGCCGGAATTGCCGGTGGTCCGTCCCATCGTCGCGCCGGTCTTGGCGGAGGCGCGGGTGCAGACTGTGGCGGGGGCTCCCCAGCCGGCTGTTATGGAGGCGGAGTCTGCGCCGAAAATCAAACCAACACCGCCTGAATCCGCCGCGATGCTGCATCAAATCTCACTGCAGATTCCGGACGACCTCCGCCCGGCGATTAAGGAACAAGCGCTGGTCAACGTATCGGTGGCGATCGATCCCAAAGGCAAAGTGACCACAGCGAAAGTAGAGTCGACCGACGGAGAAGAAGCCGATTTGCTGACCAAGGAGGCCTTGAGAGTGGCGCGCAGGTTTCGCTTCCGCCCTAGTCGGCAGGGCAGCAAAAGCGTGGCGAGCCGGATGGTATTGACATTCGTTTTCGACCCCGAACCGTTACCTGGAAACTGACCGGTCCGGCAGCGCAAAGACGTAGAGCGCATGGCGCCTTGGCCCGCGCTGCTCGGCGAATCACCCGGTATTTTCACAGTGGTATACACCCCGGCGGCGGCTGCGCAAGTTAAAGTCACCGGGGGAGACTGCCGAAGAAGTCGGTGATGGATCAGAGAATTCACGCCCGTCTACCGTTGGGCTTGCAGGTACGAGTCACGGACCTTACGGCCCCGGAACGCTCGGCTTCAGGCGATGCGATCGATCTGTCGGAATCCGGCATCGGCGTTTATCTGCCGCTTCAGTTCATGCCGGGCTCATCGGTCCGGCTGAACATCAAGGACACTGTGCTTTACGGGTTCGTAGCGCACTCTTGCCCGGAGCGGTCGTTCTTTCGCACGGGTATTGAAGTGGTGCAGGTGTTGCTCGGAGCCTCAGGCCAATCGCAACTTCTCAAATCCATGCTGCAAGAAGCCATGCCCAATCTGAAAATGGAATATTCCGCTCTCCCCTAAACGGAATTCCGGGGCGGTTACGCCTGGATTATTTTTTCACCAGCAAGAAATTGGCCTGGCGCACCGTGCCCGCCTTCTCATCGGCGCTGAAATTCACTTCGAGCAGATTGAAGGCTGGGCCAGGGATCAGTTCCAAAATTCCTTGGCCTCCGCTTTTGCTGGTCAACGCGAAAATCTGGCCGCGGGAGCTTTGAAACGCGCCTTCGAAGTTGAACTGGACCTCGGGATCGCCCGTGTTTCCCGGCGGCAGTTTGAAGCGCGCGGATAAAGTTCCCCCAGCGCGGCCGTTTTCTTCGCGCACCACTAGTTCGGCGGAGAGCGGCTGGAGTCCGTGAAAGCTTGCGCCGGTGGTGGGATACGTCCACACGCCCAAATAACGCGATAGTGGAACCGGTAGAACACTGCGCGCAACCGCGGCGGCCGGAACCGCGGCGGCCGGCGCATTCGGCTGCGGAACGGAAGATGTCACCGGCACGGCGGCACTCCGCGCGGCATCCGATAG
>JALYIB010000357.1 GCA_030775965.1 Acidobacteriota bacterium
GGTGCGGTGGCGGCTCGCGATGGCGGGGCGGGGACGACGGTCTTCGGGGTTTCGCGAGCCGCCAGGTATTGCTGGATTTCGGCCTGAATCTGCGCGGGTACGCGCGTTTCGGGGTCAAAGTCCAGGCTTCGCGCCGAGCCGCAAATGGCCTTGTTCCAGCGGTCCTGCTCCGTGGGTGACAGGGCCGCCGCGAGCTCCTTAAGCCGCGCCCGGCGCTGCGTAAGGTCCAGGTGCTCGTGCGGATGGGGAAGCCGCGGCGTCGGCGCCGAAGCCACCGGAAGCGGTGTGGAAGCCTGACCACGTGGGCGGGTCCGTGGCGACGGGCGATTTGGCGATGCCTGCAATTCGGCCAACATCTCAGGGGGCAGCAGCACCTCGGTGATGCAAGTGGCTTGCTCGAAGGGATTGGCGGCGTCGCGGCCCGGGTCGGTGCGGCGAATGAGGCCGAGGCGTTTCAGGACTTGGTAGGCGCGTGTCACGGTGGAGGTGTCCACCTCGCATTGGCGGGCGATGAAGTGCAGGGCGAACTGGGAGCACCAATCGCCGTTGCGGGCTCCTTCGGACCAGTGGAACCAGAAGACCCGTTCGGCCGCCGCGGGCACGCGTCGCCGCCACAGCCAGCGCTCGAGCGGCTTGGGGCGCTGGGTGAAGAACTTGTCCTGGCTGAGCCGCGTTCGCGGATCTGCCGCTTCCTGAAGGCGCACGTCTCCCGTGCGCGCGTTATCGATGTCCATAAAATCCCCTTCGATAGGCACGAATTCTTAAAAAAGGGGCGAAAACGGAGATTTGCGCTTGACCCGCGGAAGACGGGCTACTAACCTTGATTTACGAGGTCGAGGTCAGTTTTGCGGTTTATCCCTGAAACGCCCTTGAATGAAAAAGCCCCACTTGTTGGGGCTTTTTTATTGCTGGGTTGCCATGCGGACCTCCCGGTAGATTTTCATGACCCCTGAAACGGCGAAGGGCCGGATGACCGGCCCTTCGTAGTGGTGCTTTAAGCGCGCTGGCCTAGGCGGCCCCGCAAAACTTCGACGCGTCGAAGTTTCTGGAATGACTCGCCGTCGGGACTCCCGCAGAAATACTTCGACGCGTCGAAGTATTTGCCGGCAGAGCACCAATAGGGCGATCTGATCGCTCATGATTTGGGTCTCGCATGGGTCTTCAGCCATTCGTCGAAGAACGATTTCACGTCGTCGTAGAGCGCGGGAACCAGGTCCGGCTCGACCTGCCAACGGCTGAAGGTCAGGTGCTTGTCCTTCAAGGCGATCTTGAACAGCACCTTGTCATCGACGTACACCATGTCGGATTTCTTCGAGCCACGCTTCGATGTGCGACCGGCGGGCAGTTCTGCGGTCAGGAACTTATAAACCGCCTCGGCGTCAGGCCGCGGGCTTTGCTTCATGACCTTTTTAACGCGCGCGAGCGTCTCCGGGAGATGCTCCTTACAGGCCTTCGACAGTGCCGTACTCCATCGCACAGCGATGGCCCGCAGGTCGCCGAACGCCGCGAGAACCTCCGGGGGCAGCGCCGCGATCGTCAGATACTGACTCACCGTGTTTTCCTTCAGGCCGGTGAGGGTGGCAATCTCACGCTGCGTCTTGCACACGCGCGCCTGCAGCCAATTGGCGAACATGGAGCCCGTTTCGTGCGCCGATAAGTCCTCGCGATCGGCATTCTCGCGGTACATCTTCAGGCACAGATCGACGAGTTCCGCTGCCTTGGCGTCCACTCGAATCAGGATCTTGAAGCCGCCTTCGACCTCGCGATTCAGCTCGCGGATCGCCGCATGGCGCCGATGGCCCTCCACCAGTTCGTACGTCGTCGCGGCGCCCGCCGTTGCGGGCCGAACGCGCACCGGCGTGTCCTGGCCGTTGCGGCGAATGCTTTCCTTGAAGGCCTTGAACTTCTCATCCTTGATGGAGAGGCTGAGTTCGCTGCGGTTGGCAAATGCGGTCAGGCCGATCGACTCGGGGTCCACCGACAGGAGCAGCAGGCCTTCGTCGCGCTCACGCTGGCGCTCGGCGCGCTCCGCCTCGAGTTGCGTGCGCGAGCCGAGCGCCTCGTCACGTGCCTTCTGCAGGCGCACGACCAGCGCCTGCTGATCCTCAGCGGCGAGCCGGCCGGGGTAGGTGACCGGCGCGGCAGGATCGGTCGCGACGCCACGCGGTCGCAGCTGCAGCACTTGCAGTGCCGGGTCCTGGGGGAGCGCCGAGCGATCACCGAAGCGCGACTTGCGCTCGGTCATGCCGCCACCCGCGCGTCCGCCTGGCGCTTCTCGCGCCACTCGCGAAACACATCGATGATTTCCGCCTCGATGAGACCATTGACGTCATTGGCGGCGTCCAGCGCGCGCTTGAGGACGCTGCGGCCCTTGCCGCGCGGATCTTCCTCATAGAGCGTTTTCCATTCACTGCCGATCTTCTGCACGGAGGAGGAGGCGACCATCGGTTCCTGGATGCACCAGTCGCCGAAGACATCGAGAATCCGGTTGGCGATCTTCTTTTCGGCATCCCGCCCCGAGAACCGCGTAACCAGAATCCGGAAGATCTCCAGCTCCTTGTCGGTACCGAAACTCGTGCGCACGGCCTTCAGAATTTCCGCGGCGAGCGTCATGAAGGCGCGCGCCGACTCGAAATCCAAAGTCTCCGCGGGGGTGGGCAAAATCAGCCCATCGGCGGCGAAGATCGCGCCGGTGGTGGATAAGGACAGGGCGGGGGGGTTGTCGATAATAATGACGTCGTAGTCGGCCCGGATGTCCTCCAGCGCATCATGCAGGGGTCGGTGGAACTCGAACGGCTGATCGGAATTCTTGGCGATCTCGCGGCGCAAGCCCAGGACGAATTCGCCCGTGTAGAGCGTTAGGTTCGCGGCGACGATGTCGAGGCCCGACCAATAGGTCGGCTGGATGGTGGACCTGAACGAATCAGGCCACTCGTCGCCCATTCTTTCCACCTCGGCTTTGCCATAGAGGTACGGAAGGATGGTATTCCAGTCACTCACCTCGGAGGAATTGATCCCGAAAGACGAGGTCATCGAGGCCTGCGGATCCGTATCGATCACGAGGGTTCGGTAGCCCCGCATGGCCATGTATTGAGCGAGGGTCACGGCCGTGAAGGTCTTCGCCACGCCGCCTTTGAAATTGGCCACGGAGATCGCGATCGCCCGCTCGATCCCAAAGCGCTGGCGCGGCAGCAGGTTCAGATGCGCCTGCAAGCGGTGAATATCCGCTAAGCTAAACAGGCGTTGACGGTCGACCTTGCTGCCCTCGAATTCGGGATTCGTGCGGATGAGTTCGTAGTAGGCGGTCGGATGCAAATCCAAGAGCTTACAGACGTCGCTCATGGTGAACGTCCGCAGGGTTTTCTTGTTGTCCGGCCTCAAGGAAATGCGGCGCGCTTCTTCGATCACTTCTGTCGCGCGACGGCCGAGCTCCTCGAGGTCTTCAATCGAAGCCTTGCGTTTTGGCCTCATGGGAGAGGTAGCCTGGTCCATATGAACGGGCATAATACGGCGGCACGAAGGCGAACGCAACATAGAAGCTCTTTTGTCTTCGGAACCCATCGAGGATTCCGAGAGCCTTATCCCTGTCTTCGGCCCTATCTCGACAGGCGCACTGCGCAACCGCCTCCTCTGGCGTCGTCCCCAGTCCCTGGGGTGCCCCTGACGGCGGCTCGAAAAATCCGACGACTGGAGGGTGGTCACTGGAGTTTTGCCTTGTTCTCGGAGATGTTTAGTTATTTATCACAAGTTCTGTATAAAAAATAGTACAGATTGGGAGGGAAGTCGCGCTTGCAGAACGCCAAAATCCGCACGTCGGCAATTCCGGGGTGCTGCACGCAATCGAGATCCGCGCGCACCCACGATCACTTTGTCACGGGGGCTGGCCGTCGCGGTGGAGGAGGGGCGGGCGTCCTTTCGGGCATCGGCCATTCTCCATCCCTGCGAGCGGCCCGGCGCATCCAAACGTGGGCATCAATCATCGTATCGATGCGGTGCCGCGGCTTTTTCTTAGGTTTCATGCCCGAATGTTGCCAGCAGCGATGACAGACGAGTTATTGCATTTCTGCCGGATACATAGAGAATTTCGAACGATCACTTTGTCACGCAGGGGCGAGGCTTGCATTAGGGCTCGTCGTAGTCGGTGGTGTCCAGCGCGCCATACGTGGTAACGAGCGAGCACGGTTGATTGGTTTTATCCGCAGGCGCACTCGCGCAAATTAACCTCGAAATCGTGCAACAGGTTGCTGCACAATTGGGCGATCCGGACTCGACAGGATGCGGAACGGGGTAGGGTGGCTCTCCGCGCGGGGGAGCGGCACGAGATGTGGTCTGCTTGCGACCGGCCGAATTCACTCAAGGGTTTGGGGGCAGCCGTGAAGCAAGAACCGACGACAGATGAGCGCGCCGGCATGAATTGGTGGAACTCCTTGTCGGAGCTGGAGCGCAGCCAGGCCCTGGTGGCGGCCGGCTGGAAATCGGGGGCTACGTGGACGCCGAGCGCCGCCGATGCGTGGTCTTTTCGCAGGAAATCTAGAGGGCAAGAGGATTCAACGATGATTGAGCCGCCGGTACATGTAGATTTGGATTTACCGCCATCGGTGGCGCTGGCACTTGCGCAGTTTGTGAAGCGCGTTACCTGGAAGGAGATGCGCGAGTGCGCCGTGGACGACGCGGAAGCCTACGAGATCCGCGCGGCAATCGACACGCTCCAAAAAGCGCTGGCGGAAGCGGACTATGCGCCACGGTAGAGTTGCCGGTGCTAGCCTGAATTGCAGTAGGCACTCAGGGAAGGGAGCGCCGATGTGAGTCCCGGTCCCCGCAAAAAATCTGCTGTTTTACCCCAGCCGATCGAATCCCTGATCCATGTCATTCGGGGACAAAAAGTAATGGTAGATGCCGACCTGGCCCGCTTGTACGAAGTACCAACGAAGGCCTTTAACCAAGCGGTCAGACGGAATATTGAACGCTTTCCCGAGGATTTTGCCTTCCAGCTCTCCAAAGCGGAGTTGGAACATTGGAGGTCACAGATTGTGACCTCCAATCCGTCCGCGAACATGGGGTTGCGCCGGCCGCCGTTCGTGTTCACCCAGGAAGGGGTTGCCATGCTCTCGTCGGTGTTGCGCAGTGATCGCGCAGTCCAAATGAGTATCGCCATTGTCCGTACTTTCGTCCGCATGCGAGAGCTGATGGAATCCAACAGAGAGATTGCCGCGCGCGTTGAGAAGCTGGAGCGCGGCCACGACCGTACGGCCTCGGTCATCGAGGTGTTGGTGGATGATATCGACCGGCTTGCCCGCGAGGTCAAAGACATGAAGTCGCTGCCGCCGGCGAAGAAACGCCGCATCGGTTTCGTCATCGACGACGATTGAACCCGCGCGGATTTGGAGGTCACAATCTGTGACCGGACGGGTGACATGGCGCCGTTGCTTGGCGCGGTGGTCCCGGACGCCTTGCACCAACGGGGGTTGTCGCAACGACCCCGCTTTACTCATTGTCGAGCAGCGGGAAGATGGCTCCGCCGCCAAACACATCGAGCAATTGTTCGTGAATGTAATGTAGGGAACGCCGTTCCCAACGGTTCGCCAACGCTCTCATGAAGGCATGTGCCAGCAAGTTCCATCGGGCTCTAACCCCGAACACTGTCCCTGTTTGCCACCTGTCCGAGAGCATCGCTTGTATTTCATAAGGGTCTGGCGCGATGACATACACGTTCCCACGAAATCGGCGGAACCGCTCTGACAAGCGACACAAAGAAACCCAATCGTCAAAGGCCGATACCTTTGGGTTCTTCGCAAAGGTGTAGCCAATTACAGCAATGAATGTCGGATCTGATTGAACGACGATATCCAATTTACGCTCAAGAGCCGGTGAACCCCACTCCTCCGGTTCTCCCATCAGGATACCGTCTGGTGCATCTGCCAAGTGATACTCGCTGGCAACGTCTATGAAATCCATCATCTCCGGCGAACCATACCCCGGGTGAACCATCCCGTGCATGTCGAGAACGCGATGCTGAGGTCCGCAGAACCTTCCCGCTAGTCCATCGTGGTTGTAATTCGCAAGAATCGACGATGCAAAATATCGGAACACCTGATAGTTATCGCATCGACGATTGTCATAGACCGCCCTGGCGAGCAGGCTTTTCAGATGGGTCCGCGCGTAATGGTTTGGCATTCGCTCCAGGAATTCCCATATTGGAAAGTCACCGCCATGGCGCAGCTCTCTGTCGGGGAATACTCTCTGCAAGTCCCAATCGCTCCAGTACTCAAGCATTCGGCCAACCAAGCCAGAATGAGTCGGTATATTCACGGACACACCACGAAAATTTCGTAAAAAAGTGATCGGTGTTGACGTCCAGAATTCCGCTCCGAGCGGAGCGAGGCCAGCCGACGCGCCCGCACCAACAATATAAAGGCCTGAGTGAGATCGAAACTGATGCAAGAGGAATTCCAAGCTCGGTCTCGTGACGGCGCTCCGGCTCCTGCGCTTACCGGCTGACGCGCTCATCGCCACAACCTCTCAAACCTCGCCGGATTGGTCGCCGTATAACGCACGGTGTGCTCAATGTTCCGATGTCCGAGATAGTCTTGTATGAGCCGCGTGTCGGCTCCCTGGTCGGCCAGGGCAAGGCCGCACGCTTCGGATACACGCAACCCATGCCGGAACATCAGGAGCAATAGACAGCGGTCGCGGGCCTCGTTGCGGCTGCCCTTGACGGCGTCTAGCAAGTGATCGAATTCTCGTCCGGTGAGGTGTTTTTGGTCGCGCATCCTTTTTTGTCGAGAGTTTGCCCTAGCCCGATTGCGAAAACCCCCGGCAGACTAGGGGGTCACTTTTTGGACTATCGACGAAATGCGCTATTTTGTCGATGGTCGCCCAATTTGAAGTCACCGACGGGCCTTTTCGGAGGGTCGACCACCCGCTCTTCGGCGCGTCGGACGGTCCATGGGAGGCGCGTTCCTTCGACTTTGAGCGGGTCAGCTGTCCGGTGTGTCAGACACTGTTGCTCACTCCCTGAAAGGATGCTCCATGAGGGCTAAAAGCGCGCGAGCAATATGCCTTTTAATGGTGATCTCGGAGATCCCCCAATGGGCGGAGATTTCCGCGTAGCTGTAGCCGGATCGGTGCGCAATATAGATTTCTCGCGTTCGTGGACTCACTGCGTCCAACACGGCGGTGACCTCTTTTAAGCGCTGTTGGCTCTCCATAATTTGCTCAGGAGTCGGATTGGGAGCGATCAGCGGACCGTCTTGATCGACGTCGTCGATGGGCGCTTCGAGCCGCGATCCATAGCGATCGCGGCGATAGTGATCGCTCGTGAGATGATGCAGGATGCGTCGCAGAAAGGACTCTTCATTAGCGACTGCATCGCGACGTCCGTACACATGAAGGCGCAGCATTGCTTCTTGGATCAGATCTTCAGCATCCTCTGGAGACTTTCGCTTATTCCTCAAGAAGGTCAGTAGGCGGATAACATGCACGGGGCGTCGTGAATTCCCTGCATCGCGGTGAAATGAACTAGCATTGGCGTCACGGCAGCGGTCCTCACCGAAAGCGCGAGCCGAGCCTTCAACTGGCCGGGTATCCGCACCGCGTGAATGGAGAGAGAGCCTCCGTAGTTTCGTCGACATGCGGGCGAGCACGGCGAGTGGCAATGTAGGAAGCCTTGGGAGGCGATCCAGTTCGTTATAGGCAGATCGCAGCATCTTGATAGCGCCTCGCAGGTTCTGGCCTGTCAGTGAGCGCTGGCGGATAACCACCAGCGACAAGGCGCGAGCGAAATGAGCCGTAATGTTCCAGGGTGTCGGGACGGCAGGCGCCTCTGTCGCGTGCGCAGTGCTGGGCTTCACGGGTGCCGCCGTATTGGATTTCGACATGGGTTCAACTCCTTTTGCTGCCATGTAGGCCAACTCCAATGGACGCAGATCAGCGTCGACCCTTCAAGTCGCGTTTTGTCTCTCGTCGCTTAACTTTGGTCAACTGAGGTCCTGAAGGCGGGGAATCGGTGAGTAGTTGGTCGAGGTACAGTGAATCTAGCTTGTTGATGGATGCGCGCACCAACTCGCGAGCAAGTTTGACCACTTCTGCGTAGTCAGGCGTGGTGATGAGATCCTTATCACCAAATTCTATGGAATCTGCCAAGCAACCCAACAAGGCTTCGGCCCTGGACAGGTTGCCGCAGCGTTCATTCTCAATTGCATCGTGTAATCGCTCAGGCATCGTGTTCATTGGACGATCCTGCTAGAGAGAATAGTCGGTGTCCAGACACTATAATGTCTATCGTCAGTGACTCTTGTGGCCGCGCGGCGCTGTCTACGTCCTCAGACACAATCACTTCTTCGTGATCACAATAGAATCAGATCCTTGTTTACGCCTGGCGCCTGCATCGCCGGCTCGCAAAGTCGCCAGTTGGTGTTCCGCCGGCAGCATGCGGATCGCCGGTAGTCCGCTCGATCGCCGTGTGCTAATCAGAATTTCTTTGACGTCTAGGCGGGATCAACTGCTCCCGAGCGCGGCGATCAGTCCTCATCGACCGTCATACTCCGAGCGGATCTCCACACAAGAATCTGCGCAACACGACCATGACCCAGGTGTCGTGTCGGCAGTATCGCAACAGCGCGCTCCGCAAAGCCAGAGAACGTTCCGGGGTCACGTCGTTGCCCCGCAACTCCAAGAACGCCTGCTGCGCCCCATCTCCTTCTTGCACTTCATCCAGAAGCTCATAGCCTAATTTCGCGTCGATCGTTGGCATGACGCTCTTGATCGACCAGGACCCCCGCATATCGCGGTGGTAATACGCGGCGCGCGTGACCGGAAGCAAATCCACCAATCGCGCCGCCAGTCCACGCAATCCAGCCGCCTGCGCGGGCGCCCACTCGGCCAATCGAATGAGCACCCTTTCCTCAAAACTCGCGTTATACGCAAAGATCGGTCCCGATAAGGGCAAGGCTGCAAGCAAGGCCTGCGCCATCGCCGCAAAATCGCCAAAACTCTCAATCGCCAAATACTCCACATGCCGAACGTCGCCCGGTGAATGCTCGACGTGCACCGACCACTGAAACGGCACCTGCTCAAACGGTCGCGTGCCGATGAGTTCCGGCACCGAATAACTGATCGTCTCAAAATCC
>JALYIB010000358.1 GCA_030775965.1 Acidobacteriota bacterium
GTACCCGAATAGCTCGTGCTGTTGCTGGTCTTCTCCGCGCATATCGAGAAGACGATTTTCCTCGCCTTTTGGATACTTCCGGGAGGAGATTTTCAGCAGCCTGCTAGGCCAAATCGTATGAGAGAAATACGCAGTGTGCTAAGATGGACGCTAGACCTTGTCTCGTGGGCCTGTGGCGCAGTTGGGAGCGCGCTTCCATGGCATGGAAGAGGTCGACGGTTCGAACCCGTCCAGGTCCACCAAATTCCTCAAAGACTTAGCGCCCACTGGTCGCCTTCTTCGCCGTGACCGAAGTCCATTTGGAGTCTAAATTTGGACGCTGCGTAGTGAAGGAATGAAGAAATACTCGACAACTCGGTGTGGATGGCGTGTCTACTTGTGGCAAGCTAGTCGTAGGAGTCGTGTTGGCGTTGAGTCCTGCAACCAGACAAATCGTCTCAAACGTGACCGGCGTGCTGGTCCAGGCAGCCCGTCCCAAACGGATCATCCTCTTCGGTTCGCAGGCCAGGGGCGAAGCCGCCAGCGATAGCGACCTCGACATCATGGTGGTGGAAGAGAAACCCGCCGATCGCTTTGCAGAGATCGTCCGTCTGAATCGCCTCCTGCGCTCCTTCGATATGGCCATTGATCTCTTGGTTGTCAGTGACGAAAACTTTCAGTATTGGCGGGACACTCCCGGCAACGTCTACTACGAAGCTGCCACCAAGGGGCAGGTCCTGTATGAAGCGGCGTGAACAAGCTCTGCTCTTTCTGCGCAAAGCGGCTCAGGACGAATCCTTGTTGGATGCAGTCCTCGAATGCGACAGCGTGAGCGACGAGGTAATCGGCTTTCACTGTCAGCAAGCTGCGGAGAAGATGTTGAAGGCGTTGCTGTCCGACTTGGGCATCACGTTCCACAAGACCCACGAATTGGGAGCCTTGATGGATTCTCTGGCACGTTCGGGCGCGCCGTTGCCGAGCGAGTTTGAGAATTTGGACGTGCTCACGCCGTTTGGTGCGGTGTATCGGTATGACGACTACGACGGCACGCAGTCGCTGAACCGGGCTGGGACGTGCGCCCTATTGAAGTCACTCCGTGCGTGGGTGGAAGATCGCCTGCGCAGCCGCACCGTTTTGGAAGCAACGTGAACGATTCACAATTCCGCCTTGAACGTGTACGGGCACCGGTTTCGAATGAGGAAATAGTTTCCGATATACGGCGCGTGGCTGATCTCGCAGGCACGAATGTCATCTCCTTCAGGCTGTATCGGAAGTTGGGAAATTACGATCCGACAACTGCGGCGCTCCGATTCGGTACCTGGAATGAAGCCCTCGTAGCCGCTGGCTTAAAAATCGCATGCGAACGCAACATCAGCGACGAGCGCCTATTCGAGAATCTGATGCGCCTCTGGGAGCATTACGGTCGCCAACCGCGCTTCAGGGAACTCGCTTGCCCTCCTTCCGTTATTTCCTCCGGTCCTTACCAGCGCCGATTTCAATCCTGGATGAAGGCGCTCGAACAGTTCGTGGCATACGCAAATGCGCAGGATGCGCGGATTCCAATCCCCGTCGAAACCGCGAGTGGTCATAGGACTGGCCGTGACCCGTCTCTCAGGCTGAGGTTCAGCGTGATGAAGCGCGATAACTTCTCGTGTCGTGCATGTGGAGCAAGCCCCGGGCTAAAAGCCAGGGCTCACGCTGCACGTCGATCACGTCAAAGCGTGGAGTGTTGGCGGTGAGACCGTTGAAGAGAACCTCCAGACCCTGTGCGAGGCGTGCAACCAGGGCAAAAGTAACGTGCAGTAATGTTGACGGTCAGGCTGGCGTGTAGCGCCCGGAAGCGGCACGTCCGCTACCCAGCGTCCGTGTGGGCAGGCATCGTCCTTATAAGCCAGACCACGTGTTGTCTCCTCCAGCGGACAACAATCACCACAGCCTGCAACCGCGCGTGAAAGCACGCCACGGGCCAGTCCCCGGTGGGGAGTCCTTGAGTCCGCGTGAGTCCAGCCGCCCAGTGAAGCGGTTGTTGGCCAACATCTTGAACGCCAGTGAAGCGGCGCTCTCAGCGTTGTTTCCGCCGAATCTCAGGAAGCAGGTATCCATTCCTTAGCAGAATGGCGCGGCCTTCCGGGCCCAGCAGAAACGCCCGGAATTGTTTCGCATCGTCGACTCTCTCCGAAGAAGCGGCGA
The DNA here is from genome assembly GCA_030775965.1 of Acidobacteriota bacterium. Lineage (GTDB taxonomy): Bacteria > Acidobacteriota > Terriglobia > Bryobacterales > Bryobacteraceae > Palsa-187. The sequence continues at coordinate 2,170 of JALYIB010000358.1, forward strand.
TTGCCAGCGCTTGCTCGATGGGACGGTAGAGGCGGGAATCCACTTTAACAACGCTTCCTTTTTCGTGCAACACCAACGAATACGCGGTGAAAGCAACGTCGGCATTTCCCGTCGCCGCCATCTGCTTGGCCATGCGAATGCTATTTGCGTAAATAATTTTTGGCTGCGTCGCTTCCCATAACGCAGCGTTCTTCAGCGCTTCGATGCTGGCTTGGCCGTAGGGTGCGAATTGAGGCTGGGCCACGGCGATGAAGTGTACCGGCCGCTTGGCGAGGTCCTGCAACTCTCGAATCCCGTTCCGCTCACCGTCGGGAATCCACAGCGCGAGTTGACCTAACGCATAGACCGCGCGACTGTCCAGTGTGAGCTTGCCGGCTGATACCAGAGAATCCACGTGCTCCGTATCGGCTGCGGCAAAAAGGTCAAACGGAGCGCCATTTTCGATTTGCTGCGTTAACTCCGCCGTGGAACCGTAGCTGAAGACCACGTCCACGCCCGTTTTGGTTTTAAACTCGCGCCCCGCCTCTCCAAAGACATCCGTCAGATTCGCCGCCGCGGCGATCGTAAGTTTGGCCGCGGACGGAGGATCTCGCCGGCCACTGCAAGACCCCACAAGCGCGACGCCACAAAGTATCCATCCGGCGTGTCGAAGGAACATAGAGTGTTGCGTCTATTATATGCCGTCGCGTGAACGCGACGGATTGAAAAGTGGAAAGGGATCCCCAGAATCACGCCGGGGCGCTGCCAGTATTGTCTCCGTCCCATCGTCGCCTTCGATAAGTAGCCACAAAAAGACTTCTCACGCATTTGCTGAACTGGTGTTCTTGAACTACGTTATCGTGTATACTTTACAAATGCCAAAGGACACTCTGACAAAACATGGGGGCACGGTTAGCCAGCTCGCATTGTCTTTGACTCTCTGCCTGTTTTCGGGATCTTCGGTTTGGGCGCAAGTAGGCGCCGCGCTCTCTGGGACGGTTTCAGATCCAACCCATGCCTTGGTTTCCGCCGCCACGGTGACGGTGAAGAATGCGGATACGGGGGCCGTGCGCGGCACGACGACCGATAACGCGGGCCACTATCAGGTAGTCTCGTTGCCGGTCGGCGCTTATGAGATTCATGTCACGAAGGGCGGCTTTGCGGAAGCCATTCGAAGCGGCGTCCACTTAGTCGTAGGCCAGGACGCGACGGTTGATTTTACCCTCAGCCTGGGAGAGCTCAGCCAGCATCTGACGGTGGACGCGGAGGCTCCGGCAGTCAACGTGAGCACGGTTGACATATCCGGCTTAGTGGGCCAACAACAGGTGGAGAATCTGCCGCTGAACGGGCGCAGCTTCGACTTATTGCTCACACTGAATCCTGGCGTCGTTAATTTCACATCCGAGAAGTTCGGTGGTATCGGCGGCTCCAACTCCACGGTAGGGAATAACTTTGCGGTGTCCGGCAACCGTCCCCAACAGAATCTGTTCTTGCTGAACGGAGTCGAATTCACCGGCGCCGCCGAAAACAATATGCAGCCCGGTGGCACCAGCCAGCTCTTGCTGGGCGTTGACGCGGTTCAGGAATTCAACTTGCTCCGCGATTCTTATGGCGCCGAATATGGCAAGCGGCCCGGCGCGCAGGTCTTGATTGTCACCCGCTCCGGCACCAATCGCTTTCACGGCTCGGCGTATGAATTCATACGGAACAATATCTTCGATGCCCGCAATTTTTTCGACAGGAATTCAGTGCCGGGTTTTACCCAAAACCAGTACGGAGCTTCCGCGGGCGGTCCGCTCCAGAAAGACAAAACATTTTTCTTTGCCAACTTCGAAGGATTCCGCAAGAATTTGCATCAAACCGGCGTGGATCTGGTACCCGATACCAATATGCGAAACGGGTACCTGCCCTGCAAACTGATTTCACCCGCGCCCGCCGTCTGCCCGGCCTCGGGAGTCGCGTTCGTCAAGGTCTCGCCCTTGATCAACGCCTGGCCGGCGCCGAGCCCGGGGGCGCCCGATTTCGGTGGGATTTCGGAAGC
>JALYIB010000359.1 GCA_030775965.1 Acidobacteriota bacterium
GCCGTCGCGATCACCGCGCCTTTGTGCAGCAGCACCGCCGGCACGCCGAAGCGCGAGATGTCGAAGCGCCCACCCACCGTGAGCGTCGCCACTTGCGCGCCCGCCTCCTCCACCGGGACCGAAGTCACCTCGTAGACCTGGTCGCTCACTGAAAAGAATCCTTGCTCAGGCGCCTGCAGCCGCAACAAGTCCACCGGCGTGAATCCCCCGGCGTAGCGCGCCACCGCCGCCAGCGGCTCCCCGTGAATTCCCGAAACCATGATGAAATCGAAGCCCAGCGAATCGCAGATCTCGCTCAACTGATCCTGTACCGTATTGCGCGCCTGATCCTGCGCGGTGCGATACGCCAGATCCAACACCGCGTTGTGCGCCTGCTCTTCTACCGATTTATATGTCGCGCCCGGGGCAGCGGCGCGTTCCGTGTAGAGCAATTGCAACCCCGCCTTCAAGGTGGAACTTTCCGCGACGCCCTGCAGCCACTTGCGGTCGCGCGCCTGATTGCGCGCCTGTTCGCGCGCCAGCACCACCTGGTTATCCCTTGCCGAAGCCCGCAATCCATCCCGTACCGTCGCCATCACCGACACCCGGATGGCCCAGAAACTCACCGCCAGCAATGCCGCGAAGGGCACAAAGGAAGTGAGGAAGGTGCGTGTCGCAAACCGCATGTTCACCTGTGCGCCACGGGCTCGCTATCTTTAGCCGGGACATAGGGCAGCGTGAAGCTCACCTCGGCGTCGTTCCTTTCGCCGATGACAATTGTCTTGCGAAATGTTCCCGCCGTTTTATGCCAGGCCACCACGCTGTAAGTTCCCGCGGGAACATCCGCCAGCCTGAAGCTGCCCTTTCCATCCGCTATCGCCGCCCAGCGATTGGGAGTCACCACGATGGTGGCCGACATATTCGAATGCAGATGGCAATACACCGCAACCAATCCGGGCGCGGGAAACGTCACCGTGCGCGATTGACCGTCGGGATAATTGCCCAAGTCAAAACTCTTGACTTTCGAAAGCGAGAAAACGTTGTGGAAGATAGGATCGAAATTCGGGAAGGAAACGGCCGAGCCCGCCGGGATCACCACCAGGTCCGGAGCAAACCGCCGGTCGCGCTGCTCGATCGATGCCTTAACAACTCCGCGAACCGCATCAGTCGCGGCGCCTTCGATGTAAATTGCCACGTGCGAGCGCTCAAACGCCAGCGCATCTTCTTCGCCGTCCGCGCCCAGTTCCACCGCTACGCCACGCTGGTACATCCCCGCCGCAGCCGTGACGTTGCGGCGCGTGAGCTTGCGCTCAATGACGATGGTGCCGTGAACATCCGCCCCGGCCAGCAGCGCCGCGCCCAGCACGACGCACGATATCAACCTGATCCACATCCAGGCTTCCATCGGCAGTAACTTATGTATGGTTTAACTGCGCCTGCGAAGGACAGTGACCGGCAGGCAAAGTAAGGTTTTTCGCTTAGGAGCGGAACCGGAAAAGCTTCTCACTTTTTACCCAACAGCGAAGGGAAACGACGCTTCTGTCTTTTCCCACAGCAACGCCAGCGTGCCTTTGTTGCCGCCCTCGCTGCGGACTTCAAACGCGAGCGACTCCACTTGCTTGTCGAGCGGCTTCAGATTCATCTTCACGCGCCCGATGTCTGTGTTGGCGCGGTAATCCATATGGAACGCTCTGGCGTTGCTATTGACAATAGCCTGCCACTCTTTTTCGTTGGGCAAGACCCAGATCGCATAGGTCCCGATCGGCAGCTTCATGGCGCCGATTTCAAGCCCGCCTTCGAGCGACGTAATCGTCGTGGCCCAATTGGCGCCGGGACACCACACTTCGTCGTACGGCACCAGCGCGCCAAAAATCTTGCGGCCGCGCATGGAAGGCGAATAGTAATGGACGGTGATGACTTTGCCGCCCACGGTTCCGGTCGCGATCTTCGGCGGACTGGCCTGCGCATGCGCCGGAACGGCCACCGCGGCAATGCCTACGCCGGATAGAATGCCTGACTGAAAGAATGTGCGTCGCGTCATGACTGCCTCCTATTGCACCGCGATCGGGACGGAAATTTCGCTGCGCTCCCACGTCATCTTCAGCAAAACTTTATTGCCGCCTGCCGGCAACAATTCAATCGTAAACTTCTCCACCGGCGCCGGCGTTTGCGCCAGCGTCATCTTGACGCGCCCCAGATCTTGCTTCTCGTCGTACTCGGTTCCGAACTGGCCCACCTGCTTATTGACGATCAACAGCCATTCCGTGGCGCCCGGCAGCGTGTAAATTGTGTAAGCGCCTTTGCGAACTTTCAAGCCGCCGATATCCAGGTCCGCTTCCGTCTGCAAGGTGGTGGCGCTATCGGCCCCCGTGCGCCACCAGTGCCCGTAAGGCACCAGCGCGCCCATGATTTTGCGGCCTCGCATGGAGGGCGCGGAATAAGAAATACTCAGCTTTTTTCCGTTGATGGTCGCGCTAGCCATGGCCGGCGGGCTCACTTGCGCCGGTGCCCTCATCGCGCACCCCCAGAGAAGAACGGCGACAATCGTGGTCCACTTCATGGTTCTAGCGTAGCCCAGATTGCTAAAGTAGAGGATTGTCCCGCATCAGTTCAGCAACTCCGGCGTCCGCCAGCCCCAGCGTCAACGATCGCGTGCGCTGGAACCAGTTATATCTGGGCCTGGGCATCACCACGCTCGCGACTTTGATCTTGGAGCTGTCGCTCACGCGCATTTTCTCGGTGGTGTTTTATTATCACTTCGCGTTTCTGGCGATTTCGATCGCGCTCTTCGGGCTCGGCTCCGGCGGCGTTTTTTCCTACGTCGTCGTCGCGCGCCCGGGGCGCTTGTATTCGAAGCTCGGCGTTTTGGCTTTGGCCGACGCAGCGTGCGTGGTGGGATCTCTATGGTTCATCCTGTCGCGTCCCAGCGAGTTGGGTTACGGCACGCTGGCGGCGGTTTACATCGCCAGCGCCTTGCCCTTCTTCCTGGCGGGGACGGTGGTTTCGATCGCCCTGTCGGAAGCCATCGAGCGCGTGGACCGCGCCTATTTTTTCGATCTGGCCGGAGCCGCCGCCGGATGCCTGGTGCTGATTCCTTTTCTGAATACCTTCGGCGGACCCAACACCGTCATCGCCGCCGGCGTGTTCTACGGCATCGCGGCGGCCATCTGGTTTCATCAGGCCGGCAACTTCCGCCGCCGCGCGGTAGCGGTGCTGGTGGCGCTGCTGCTGGTGGTGTTGATGGTGGCGAACGGGCGCATGCACCTGCTCGACGTGCGCGTGGCCAAGGGTGAAAAGTTGCCGCCCGAAAAGTTTGTGGCCTGGAACAGCTTTTCGCGCGTGGGCGTGACCGCCAATCGCGGCTACACCAGCATTGTCATCGACGCCGACGCGGCTACCGCGCTGGCGGACAAAGATTGGGACCGCCTCACCGCCAAAGAGCGCCGCGACCTGTCGCACGATGGCCCGGGCTTCCCCTACTATTTGCGGCCGGGCGCCAAGACGCTGGTGATTGGCGCGGGCGGCGGCTACGATGTGGCGCGCGCGCTCGCGTCCGGCAGCCATGACATCACGGCGGTGGAAATCAATCCCATCATCGCCAACAAAATCATGCGCGATCGCTTCGCCCAAGAAAGCCACCGCTTGTATTTCCGGCCCGAAGTTCATTTGGCGATCGAGGACGGCCGCTCCTTCGTGCGCCGCAGCACGGAAAAATATCAGGTGCTGCAAGCGACATTGGTCGATACCTGGGCGTCCACCGCCGCGGGCGCCTTCGCCTTGTCCGAGAACAATCTTTATACCACCGACGCTTTCTACGATTACCTGACGCATTTGACCCCCGACGGCATGCTGGTGTTCACGCGCTGGGGATTCGATCCGCCCCGCGAATCGCTGCGCCTGGTCACGCTGGCCATGGATGCGCTGGCGCGCCTGGGCCAGAGCGATCCGGCGCGGCACGTGATGGTGGTGCGCGACGATGCTTCGAAATTGTACGGCTGGGGCGCGCAGGACACGGTTCTGATTTCGCTTGAACCCTTCGCGGACGCCGATATCGCGCGCGCCCGTCAGTTGCTTTCCGAAACCAAACTGGAGCCGGTATATCTGCCGGGCGACGGGTCGAATACCCCTTTCGCGCAATTGCTGACGAGTCCGAATCCGCCCGCGTTTTGGCGAAGTTATCGCTACGACGTTTCTCCGGTCAGCGATGACCGGCCGTTTTTCTTTTACACCGTGCAGCCGCGCGATCTGTGGAACTTCGTCATGACGGCCAACACGGCCAGCGCGGATTATAAGGTGAATCGTGCGATTCCGCTGTTGTTTGCGCTGATCGCGGTCAGCATTGGCGCGACGCTGCTGATCCTGATCCTGCCGCGCCTGCTGCTGGGGACGCGGCTGCCCAAACAACAGGGCGTATTTTTGTTCTTGATGTATTTCCTGTGCCTGGGCGCCGGCTACATCTTGATTCAAGTGGCGCTGATTCAGAAATTCGTGCTGCTGCTGGGGCATCCGACGTACGCCTTAACGGTGATTGTCTTCTCCATGCTGGTTGCCTCCGGCGCCGGCAGTTTCTGGAGCCGCCGCGTCATCGCGGGCAAGGACGCGCGGCTGATGCGGGTCTTGGCGGGGGTCGCTGGAATGGTGGCGCTGCTGGCGTTCGCCGCTCCCTCGCTGACGGCGGGCGCCGTGTCGTGGCCGCTGCCGGCAAAGATGCTGATCACCGCGCTGGCCATTGCTCCGGCCGCGTTTCTCATGGGCATGCCCTTCCCCAGCGGCTTGCGGCGTTTGCAGGAACGCCACGCGCCCTCGGTGCGCTGGGCCTGGTCTTTGAACGCCGCCGCCAGCGTGCTGGGGTCGGGCGGAGCCATCGTGCTCGCCATCTACACCGGGCTGCAGGCGACGCTTTTATTCGGCGGAGCGCTGTATCTGATCGCGCTGCTGGTGATTCTAGCCACGCGCGTGCAGCGCTCCTAGGCACCAAACCATGAATGACGCCTTTCGTGCTTAAAGTTGTCGCGGTTCTAACGGCGATCGCGTTCAGCACGCTGGAAGTCGGCGGAGCGCACGCGCCCGCTGCCGAAATCCACCGAGCAACTAAAGCGGAACAGGTCCGGCCGGCCATCGTCGCGGCGGACTTCGAAGGTTCCCACCACCCAATCCTGGCGGTTGGGTTGATCGTCTATGGCGGTACGCCGGAAATCGATGGGTGCGCCGCGCAGGCGATCGTTTGCTTGGGCGCGCACTGAATCCTGGCAGAGGCGAATGGCGGCGTCGACCGGCATGCGGCCGCGATACCCGCGGTCACCATCGCGATCCGGGCCAAACCCACGGTCACGATC
>JALYIB010000360.1 GCA_030775965.1 Acidobacteriota bacterium
CGGCTATGCCGCCAACTCCCACGCGTTTGACGAAGGCCCTCCCCTTGGAATCTCGCACCTGCTCCTCCAGAAGTTCGTTCATCATTATATTAGCGCGCCACAGAAAGGCCCTCTGTGAGCTTTCTCCCGCCGTACACCCTCATCCTTCCGTCAGAGTTGTGAAAAAGTCATAAAAACCGGTTGCCGATTCCTTGGGATTTCCCTCACCGTTTTATGCCTTTTTCATAGGTTCTGCTCCACACTCGAATTGTTGCGATACGGCCCTGCAGTATTTCGCTGATAGGGCCGGGTGAACGAAGAGGCTTTCACTGCATGACCCCGTAGTCTGGCGGCTCAGCATCGAAAGTTCATCGCGCACAGCAAAGGAGCTTGGGATTATGAAGAGCGTCGGTGAAAAAGCTACAAAAAAATGGACCACGACCGTTGTCATCGCCTTGTTCGGCTTATCATTGGGCGCGGCCGGGGAGGCGCGGGCAGCGGATGTATCTTGTTCTCAAAACACTCCCATGGTGAAGAATATAAGGTCGTATACGTCGCATTGTACCGGTACTCCCACGATTCAAGGTCAACAACTCACCAGGAGAGAAGTCAAACGTCTCACTTTGACTGCGGAGTCGGCCGAGGATCATTTGAATATCGCTCGATACTATGAAGCGGAGGCGGACAAGCTGGAAGCCCAAGCGGCGGGATATGAGGAAACCGTCGCGTCCTACCGGCGCAACCCGGCCCCAAAGAATCTGATGTCGCCAACCGCCGCGGCACACTATGAATATCAGGCGCGGGGATTTCGTGAGGAAGCAAAAGCGGATCGGACGCTGGCGGCATCACAAGAGCAGATGGCAAAGAATACCGTCGCCCAGGCAGAGTTACCGCGAGCCAGCGCCGGTGTAACTCAATAATCCAGCAGGCTGCCTCGGTCAATCGAAATCTCCAGTCCGGGTCCTTATTCAAATCAGGGCCCGGGCTGCTTACTTGGCCGGGCAAACCCAGGTCGGCGAAGACTACTATGCAGCGATTCAAATTGCACGGATGGTGGCGAACCATGGCCCTGTGTGCCTTGGGGCTATTGGGAGCGGCCGCAACGACATTCCTCGCCTACCGGCTGCGCCTGGGATTCGGTGTGGCTAGCTTTTGCTATCTCCTTCTATTGGTCCTTCAATCTCTGTCGGGAGATTTCCTGTCATCGGCGCTCGTCTCACTGACGGCGGTTGGCTGCCTCGATTTCTTTTTCACAGACCCGATTCTTTCGTTTGAGGTGATGAGTCCCTTCGACACGCTTGGTCTCATCTCATTTCTGATCACGGGCTTGATCATCACGCGCTTGGTGACGAGTGTGCGGGCCAGGACGGAGTCCTCGCGCCTGCAACAGGAAATGCTGCAGCAGCTTTACGATCTGGCACAACAATTATTGGCGATGGAACCGGACGCGAAGAACGGGAGCCTCTTTCTGGAACCATTTCGCGGCGTGTTTGGCATCCGCGCGGCTTGTCTGTTTGACGCCGGGAACGCAGAGGTTCATATCGCGGGAATCGCCAGCGATAGCCTGGAGAAGAAAACCGGCGAAGCCTTCATCCGCGGCAAGGAATATGAAGTCTCCGAAAAAGGATTCTCGGCGCGATGCATTCGCGTCAGTGGCCGCACTGTCGGAGCGATTGGGTTTGAGGGCCTGGAAAATCCCCAACTCACAGCCGGACCCTTGGCGGCGTTAATCGCGGCGCATCTCGAGCGTAGGCATAATTTTGTTCACGCCAGCCGGGCTGCTGCCGCCGCTCAGACCGAATCCTACCGTACCGTGATTCTCGATGCCCTCGCCCATGAATTCAAGACGCCGCTGTCGACCATCATGACCGCTGCGGGCGCTCTGCGCGAAGGCGGATCGTTGGGTTCTTATCATCGCGAAATGGCGGAGACCGTGGAGTCCGAGGCCGCCCGCCTAGGCCGGCTCACTTCCCGCCTGATTCGCACCGCCCGCCTGGAGCGCGAAGAAGTGAAACCTTGGATGGAGCTGATCGACTTTTCCTCGGTGATTGCGGATGTCGTGGGTCAGTATTCCAAGCTCTCCGGCGGCCGCAGTATCGAGGTAGTAAAGGAGTGCGACACCAGCGAAGTAATGGCCGACCCGGATCTCCTACGGCTCGCCGTAAGTCAGCTTCTGGATAATGCCTGTAAGTATTCGACTCCGGGCTCAATCGTCACCCTGAAGATTTCGCGCGAGCAGGATCAAATTGCGGTGCGCGTTTTGAGCGATGGGAATCCGATCCCGTCGAGCGAACGAAGCAAGATCTTTGACCGGTTTTATCGCGGACTGGAAGGACGCCGCCTAGGCCCGGGTTCCGGGCTGGGCCTATTTGTGGCTCGCAAAATTGTTCTCGCCCTGGGCGGCAATTTGGATCTCGAAAACCCATCCGGACCCACAGCCGGCACCGCTTTCCGCATCGTTTTGCCGGTTCCGGAAAATGAGCGTGATCACCTTGCCACAGCCGTTTAGCGTCCTGGTGGTGGACGATGAACCTGCCTTACGTAAAACCATCCGCGCTTCACTTGCAGCCAGCGGATACACCGTGGAAGAGGCCGGCACCGGAGGAGAAGCGGTCGGCGCCATTCAGCGGCGTCCCTTCGATCTAGTCTTGCTGGATGTGAACATGCCTGGCATGAGCGGTGTCGAGGCCTGCCGGCAAATCCGCGCCTTTGCGCCGCGCATGGGAATCATCATGGTGACCGTCCGCGACGCTGAGGAAGATAAGGTTCAAGCTCTCGAAGCCGGCGCCGACGATTATGTCACCAAGCCTTTTCGCTTCCGTGAACTGATCGCGCGTCTGGGAGCCGTGCTGCGTCGCACCCACGCCGATCTTGGCCCCGAACCGGGAATCTTGCGCGCGGGTGCGTTAAGAATGGACCTCGAGCATCACTTGTTGTGGAAAGGCCCCGAGCAGATCCGTCTATCCCCCAAGGAATTCGAGCTGCTTTCCTTCCTGATGAAGAGCCAAGGCGTTCCCTTGACACATGTGAAGCTGCTGCGCGCGGTGTGGGGCGCGGAATACGGTGACGAGCTCGAATACCTGCGCACCTACGTCCGCATGCTGCGCAAGAAGATTGAGGACGATCCGGCACGGCCCGAATACATTCAAACCGAGCCCTGGGTGGGCTACCGCTTTCGTGATCCATCGGACCCCCACCAAGCGCCGAGGCGCAACGAAGACGAATAGGAGAATAGCCGTGAACCAGTCAATCGCAATCGGGATTTTGTTTCTCTCTTCCGGAGTGGCGTTTGCGCAATCAACCGCGCCCGAAACGCAAGCCGGCACGTCTACGGATCTTTTCACTATGTTCGGTTCCGACTTCGTGCGCCCAGGCCTGGCGCCGAAGGCCAACTACAATATCGGATTGGGCCACACCTTCGCTTTCCTCAAGAAAGATCCTTTTGGCGACGAACTCACCTTCGGCTACACCTACGAAAACGGAGGGTCGCACGGCTTCCTGCACACGCCCTTCGGGTCGCACACGGAAGCCCTGGGGATCATGAAGAATTTCGCCTTGCCAAAGACCAAACGCCTGACCGGATATACCTGGATACAGGCCGGCATCACCAGCATGACCGGAAATCCCTTCATAGAGAATCGCTTCTATGACGGCGAGGCCCTGGGCCTCATTGTTCACTTCAACGACCATGATTCCATCTGGATTCAGGAAATGTTCAATAAGCTCGTGACTATACCCTGGTACACCACTGCCAGTATCGGATACACCCGCAGTTGGTGATCCCCGGCCTGCGCTTATTAAGATTTGTGATCGAACATATAACGGATTTTTTTAGCGCCGTTCATGCCTTTTTCACGCCTTTCTTGACAGACTGAGCCTGTACATGCAGGTCGCCGAACCCAGCTTAGCGTCTCCCCTGTTTCCGTTTTCGCAGGCCGCCGTCGCGACGGAAACTTCCGCGCAGCGGGCCGCAGACGAGCCAAATCTGTCCGAGATGCCTATCGATGAACTGCGCGAAGCCATTCGCAAAAGCCAAGTCACTTTTCCCGCGCAGGTCCCCAGCTTTCCAAAACATGACCGCTCCGATATACAGCGCCAGTTGGTGCAGCTCTACTTTGTAAGGGGCTGGAGCGGCCCCAAGATCGGCGTACGCTACGGTCTGCGCCGCTTGCGGGTTCAACAAATACTGAATGCCTGGAAACGGCGCGCTGTGGAGTTGGGCTATATCCAATGCGTTCCTGCCGCCGAAGTGTTTACGCGGCGCGCCCAGAGTGCGCTTCCCGTTGTGATCACGTCCGTGCTCAACGGATCCGCCGCTCCGGTATCTTCTCCATTCAAAAGTCTCAGGCCCCGCGCGAAATTCAATATTGCCGAGATTGTCTCGGTGCTGGAGCAGCTCCAAGCGGGCCGAACCGTTGGGGAATTGGCCCATGAATTGGGCGTTTCCGCTTATACAATTCGGCTTTGGAAAGATCAACATGAGGTGCATTTCCTGCGGCATGAAAATGCCCAGTTGAAAGCGCGTCTAGCAAGTTTGAACGCGGTAGAAAAAACGCTGATCGACATCATCACAAGAAGCGATAGCGCGAAAGCCCCGTCTTTTATGCCTTTTTCACGGGTCGCATCCCATACTGATTCGGACTACCGCGAATCGCATTGATCGGAACTCAGGGGCATCCACGCGATTTGCATTGCTAGTCCCGTCTCCCTGATGAGACCATCGCAAACTTCAAGGAAGGAAAATCATGAATAGTTATCGAATAATGCGGGAGATGAGGCAGAGTGTTGTCGCTGCATGTATCTTTGCGGCGCTTTCGCTACCCGCTGTTGGACAGATCTCATTTGGTGGAGTCAATGGTGTCGCTCGCGACTCTGCGAGCGGAAAACCTTTGGCAGACGCGCAAATCGTAGCGCACGATATGCGCAAGAATTCCGAATCCACTGCCGTCAGCGGCGCCAATGGAGCTTTTGTCATCGCGCTGGCGCCGGGATGGTATGAAGTTACGGCCACCAAAAATGGCTTTACGAAGGCTACCGCCAGGATCCGCGTGGTGGCGGGCAAAACCGCTGAGTTGGAACTCCCCTTAGCATTTAATCACGCGGCATTGGAGTCGGCCATGGTGCAGGAGTTGGACGCCATGAAGGCGCGTGTCGACCAACTGGAAACCGAACTGAAGACCCAAAAAACGCAAGGTTCCGCGAAGGCCAGCCCGCCCGTGGAGAGTGAAGTGCTCCTGGCGTCGGTCGGAAAGGATTCCAGCCAGATGCCGCCGCTACCGAGTGCCGCGCCCAAGCCAGACGATCGGGAACTGCTGGCCACGAGCGCGCGTCCCGCCGCTGCGGGACCCGCACCGGCTCCTCAGCCCGCTCCCGCAGTCGCGCCACCGGCCGCTCCGGCTCTTCCAGAAGCCCTGCAAGCGCCCGATCCTGCGCCCGCTGTAGACAACTTCACTCCCTTCGCATTTGGCGATTTCACCTGGCTCAACGGGACGCCGCGCAACAAAGACACGGTGCTCGACACTAAATTCTTCACTCCGGAAATTCGCTTCGATACCCACTACATGGTGGATTTCAATCAACCGCACGACCACACCATCGTCGGCGCCACAGAGTCATTCCGTTCCGGTGAGGTTCAACTCGAGCAGATCAGCGTCGGCGGCGATTTCCACTGGCAGAATGTTCGCGGCCGCGTGCTGTACATGAACGGCTTGTTCGCCACCACCACACCACGTAATGACGCCAGCGGAGCCGTCGGCCAATGGGACCTGCGCGGCGCTTACAAGTATGTCTCTGAAGCGTGGGGCGGCTATCACTTTAACGTGAACCATGGGCTAAACGTCGACGCGGGAATTTTCGTGTCCTACATCGGCCTGTTCAGCTACTACAATTTCGACAACTGGACGTATCAGCCGTCGTACGTTTCTTCGAACACACCGTGGTTCTTCAACGGCGTCCGCGTGCAGTGGTTCCCCACCAATCACTTGAAGATTGAACCCTGGTTCGTCAACGGCTGGCAGTCATACGCTAAGTACAATGGGCATCCAGGCCTAGGTGGACAGCTCCTGTGGGAACCGAAGGAGTGGTTCAAGCTGGTCGCGAACCAGTATGGGTTTGGACAAGATAATCTCGGGCTCCCCGCTACGGAACGCATTCATACGGACGATAGTATCGAGCTGAGGCTTTACAACAATCAAAGCAAAGACAAAGGTCTCTCCAAGATCGCGATGTCTCTCACGGGTGACGCTGGAGTTCAGTACGGCGGAGGACTATGCGGCACTTGCGCTCCCAGTCAAGGCAAAGAATCTTTTGTAGGCTGGATGCTCTATAACCGCTATTGGTTCAATAAGGACAAGTATGCAGTCACGTTTGGCGGCGGAGAGATGAGTAACTACGGCCGCTATCTGACGCTGCTGCCGCCCATCAACGGCGCCGACGCGGTTACGGGTTCACCCTACTTCACACAACTTCCCGGCCAGAAGGCCCATATGTGGGACAGCACGATTACCTTTCACTACATGCCCAAGCAGTACATCACTTGGTGGGCGGAGCTTGGATACCGCCACTCGGATGTGCCCTATTTTGCAGGACGCGGCGGCGTTACACCTCCCGGCTTCGGTCTGGGCGGAACCAA
>JALYIB010000361.1 GCA_030775965.1 Acidobacteriota bacterium
TTCTTGATTCCAGCGGTGGCACTTCCGCTGATGCCCATCATCTGGTTCTCCGCGAAAGCGCTCGTCATCTTATTCATTTACATTTGGGTTCGCGGCACGCTGCCGCGTTTCCGCTACGACCAACTGATGCGCTTTGCCTGGACTTTCATGTTCCCGGTAGCCGTCGTCAACCTGTTCCTCACCGGCCTGGTGGTGGCATTGGCCTAAAGGCCCGCGCATAAAATATGGACGCACTTCTCTTCCTGATCTTCGCCGCGATCGCCGTAGTCTGCGCGATCAACCTTGTGGTGCAGACGCACCCCATATCGAGCGCCATTTCGCTGGTGGGCGTGATGGGCGCATTGGCCGCGTTGTACTTACTCCTAGGCGGCGAATTCATCGCAGCCGCGCAATTGGTGGTTTACGCCGGCGCCATCATGGTGCTGTTTGTGTTCGTCATCATGCTGCTGAACGCCGGAACCGAGCATAAAGGCCACCGGACGTGGGCCAAGTACGCCGGAGTTCCTCTCCTATTGGTTTTTCTGGGATTGATCGCCAGTCTCATCGCCAACCGCTTGCCGGCCTCTGAAAATGTAGTCTTCGGCCAGTTCACCAAAGGCTCGCCGCTAGAAATCGGACGCGCGCTCTTCACCACCTACCTGCTGCCGTTCGAAGTCACCAGCGTCCTGATCCTGATCGCCATTCTCGGCGCGATTGTTCTGGCGCGAAAGGAGATCGACTAGTGCCTCAGCTACCTCCCAGCGTGCCGCTTTCCTGGTACCTGGCCCTCAGCCTGATTCTCTTCGTACTCGGCATTGCCGGATTTTTATTCCGCCGTAACATCATTACCGTGTTCATGTCGATCGAGCTGATGCTCAACGCCGTGAATCTCAGCTTCATCACGTTCTCGTACAAGTTGAAACAGGTGGACGGACATATTTTTAGCTTCTTCGTGATGGTAGTGGCGGCGGCCGAAGCCGCGGTCGGCCTCGCGATCATCCTCACCGTATTCAAGAACCGCCAGACGCTCGAAATCGACGAATTAAGCTCGCTCAAAAACTAATGCAACTTTGGTTGATACCTCTCTTACCGCTAGCCGGTTTCGCCGTGAACGGTCTGCTCGGCCGCCGCTTGTCGAAGACCGCGATTAACGCGGTTGCCGCCGGCTCCGTGCTGCTGAGCTTTCTGTGGGTGCTGAAAACCCTGAGCGCCCTGGGCGTGTTCGGTGGCGGCAATCCCTTAGAACAGCCCTACGTCGAGCATTACTTCACCTGGATTCAATCCGGCGCGCTGAATATCGGCGTCGATTTCGCCATCGACCGTCTGACCGCGGTGATGCTGATGATCGTCACCGGCGTCGGCTTTCTCATTCATGTGTACGCCATCGGCTACATGGCGCACGAAGGTGGCTATTACCGCTTCTTCGCCTATCTCAACCTGTTCATGTTCTTCATGCTGACGCTGGTTCTTGCCGCTAACTTCCTGCTGCTGTTCGTCGGCTGGGAAGGCGTGGGATTGTGCAGCTACCTGCTGATCGGTTTCTATTTCAGCGAAAAGTTCGCCACCGACGCCGGCAACAAAGCGTTCATCGTAAACCGCATCGGCGACTTCGGTTTTTCGCTGGCCGTGTTCCTGATCGTCATTCACTTCGGATCGCTCGACTTCGCCACCGTCTTCGGCAAAGTGCAGTCGATGCCCGTCGAATCGAGCGCCGGCTGGATGACCGCCATCGCTCTCCTGCTGTTTGTCGGAGCCACCGGCAAGTCCGCCCAGATCCCTTTATATGTGTGGCTCCCTGACGCCATGGCCGGCCCGACCCCCGTGAGCGCCCTGATCCACGCGGCGACCATGGTGACCGCGGGCGCCTACATGGTCACGCGCAGCTCATCGATTTTCCTGCACGCGCATGGCGCGCTCGAAGTGGTCGCGATCGTCGGCCTGGCGACCGCGTTCTTCGCCGCAACCATGGGCCTGGCGCAGACCGATATCAAAAAAGTTTACGCGTATTCGACAGTTTCGCAGTTGGGCTACATGTTCCTGGGACTCGGCACCGGAGCCTTTTCCGCGGGCATCTTCCACGTCATGACTCATGCGTTCTTCAAAGCGCTTTTGTTCCTGGGAGCGGGCAGCGTGATCCACGCCATGTCCGGCGAACAAGACCTGCGCAAAATGGGCGGTTTGCGAAAATACACACCCATTACCTTCTGGACTTTGCTCTGCGCCAGCGTTGCCATTGCGGGTGTCCCTCCGTTCTCGGGCTATCACAGCAAGGATGCAATCCTGGCGTCGGCCTACGAATACGCGCCGTGGATGTACTGGGTAGGCGTTTTCACCGCCGGCATGACCGCCTTCTATGTGTTCCGCGCGTTCTTCTTGGCCTTCTTCGGCGAGCCTCGCTGGGAGACAAACGCTCACGATGCGCACGGCCACGGACACGGCGAGCCTCATGAGTCGCCCCCGTCTATGTGGATTCCCCTGGCCGTTCTCGCCGTGCTGAGTTTAGCCGGCGGCTACATCAACATTCCGAAATGGCTAGAGCCGATGTTTAAAGTGCCGGAAGAAGCCCCCGGGATTCCGTGGACCGCCATGGTTTCCGTCGCCGCCGGGTTGATCGGCATCGCGCTCGCCGCCTGGTTCTATCTTGTCGCGCCCAGCATCCCCGAGGGCTTGGCGCGCACTTTCAGCACGCCCTACCGCTGGATTTATAACAAGTATTTCGTCGACGAATTCTACGACTCGCTGGTGGTCAATCCCATGGTTGATGGTTCACGGTCTCTGCTGTGGCGCGTAGTCGACGCCCGAGGCATCGACGGTATCGTAAACGGAGCCGGGAAAACCGCACGCAATGTCGGGGGCATTCTCAAACGAATGCAATCCGGTTCGATACGCAGCTACGCCGCGTGGGTGGTCTTAGGTTCGATTGTGGTGATCGTCGCCATCACCATGGCAGGAGGCGGCCGATGACACTTCTCGACGCCGTACTCTTCCTCCCCCTGATCGGTTTCCTGCTACTGCTGCTGATTCCCAAGAGCCACCCCGGCGTTTCGCGCATGGCAGCTCTTGTAATTTCGCTAGGGATCTTCGTCATTTCGCTGGGACTCGTCAGCGGTCTCGCGCCAGACGGCTACTCGTTCGTCCACGATTCCGGATGGATCAGTTC
>JALYIB010000362.1 GCA_030775965.1 Acidobacteriota bacterium
TAAGCGATCGATACTTCCGGCCAAATGCCGTTCTTGATGGAATCGATTACCTGAAAGGCCGACCGGCTAAGCGTACGCACGGGCGAAAAGAGAGCGACACTGGGCGCACCGAGCGCGGAGCCTATCACAATCAGAAAGCCTTCCATACTGAGTGCATTGCCGGCAGGGAACGCCATGAAGGAAAATGCCGGGCCGGAAAGCACCCGGACGCTGGCCACGCTTGCGTGCGCAAAGCCGCGGCGAAGCCACTTCACATCCCGGCGGAGCCTCGCGGACATCAAAAGGGTTCCCATCAGTCGAGTACCTGTAACCAAACAGGCGAGCACCATTGGCTGCGCGCCGCACAGCAGTGCTAGAGTCGCGACGGCCCCGCCTGTGAAACGAATCAGATTGAGCAAAAAAGCTCCCCGTGCGTATTTTCCCTCGCAGCGGAAACCGGAGAGGAGAAGCCCGGATTGAAGACTGATCATTGCGTCGAGAGCTTGGACGGCCAGCAGCGCCTTGATCTGATTTGCCGAAAGCGTAGCGATGTGAAGAAGATGGTGGATCGGCACCAGAACGATGGCCAAACCCGACAGTGAAGCCACGCCCAACGAGACGAGGCATATCAACACCCAGGTACTTTGGAAGGTTTGTAGGGCTCCTTCTTTGTCCCCCCGCGCGACCCGCATCGTCATATCGGTTGCGGCGACGCTGCCGAAGCCCATATCTGTAAGCGCCAGATAGGCCGGTACAGCGCTAATCAGCAGCCACTCGCCATAACGTTCCGCGCCCCAAGCGGAAAGGAAAAGGGGAACGTTGACGAGTTGCAGGAACATCGTCACTAGCGGACCCATGGCGCTCGCGCTGAGATTGGAGCCAATTCTCTTTTTGGAGAGGCTCATGGGATGCGGCCCGCCATGGAGAGGCTGAAATTTCCGGTGCGCTGCGAGCGCGTCCGCGAAAAGTCATCGAGGGTTCTGGTCCGGCACTTCCAAATCCAGTGAGATACTGCCACCAATCCGGCGGGAGCGGCGTAGACGAACGGAAACCAGATAAGCGAGATCAGACCGTCCCGGTAAGTCTGCATTGAGCAAGAAAGAAAGAGGAGATAGAGAAACAGACCAGGGGACCTCAGGAGACCGGGGGCAGTGACTGACGGAGGCGCGACCCGGAAGTATGCCCAAGTGAATCCGAAGCTTACGAGACCACACGTAAGGAAGACGCCGGCCAGCCCCATATTGACGTAGGCCTCGCCCACAAGGCCCGGTGTCATACCAATTTTTGCAATGGAACGCGAGGGCACGTCCAGATCGACCTGAAACTGATTCAGCTTCGGCTTCGCCGGCCATAGTATCCGGGGCACCGGTGCGACGAATAACGGCGCTATTGTTCCACCCCAATACCATTCGCCGCGCAAGTCGGCCAGTGTCATGGTGGCTCCGATCATATCCAGGAACTGCTGGTCGATGCTGCTCTCCTGCGAAGAGAAATTTTCAACCGTGCTGTCGACGGCAAATGCCACAGCCTCCGCAGGAGCAACTCCACTGTGCAGCGCAAACGTCAAGGGTTTCATGGGTAACCATATGAGAAGGACTCCGGCTACCGCCGGAAAAACGATCAATGGGATGGAACGGCTCCGCCGGCGGGTGAGCATCAGGAGTAAGAGAAAGAAAATCGGGATGACCACAGCCGCGCGGGCGGAAATTGAGATACCCGTCACCACTAGAACGATAGAGGAGGCCAATACTAGCCTCCTGGGGAAGCCATAGACATAATGGAGAAGCAAAAGCGAGAAAGACATCCATGAGGATGTAGCGGCCATGTAGCCCGAGGTGCGCCAACTGCCGTTGAGGACCGCTTCGTTGCGCCCCGTAAAAATCAAACCCACAACGCCAATCGCGAAGCAAATCACGGCGACTACCTTCATGCGGCGCATGCTGACCGGCCTCGGTATTTGTTGTGGGGATTTGGCAAACCTGTGTGCAACGTGCTGCGCCAAGAGCCAGCCACACGCCATTGCAATCAGCCCGATGTCGCAGGCAAGGCTGGCGTGAGTTACTTCCGAGACTCCTACCGGCCAGTCGAAAATCGCCCGCATGGGATTGCCCCCGTTGACCAGCGCCAGGAGGCGAAGTGTCACGATATAAAAGTGGAGCCCAAGAAACATGCAGGCCGGATGAAGAACCGAACGCACATTGAACGCCGCGACTGCGATACACAAGAGGAGCGTCACGCAATCCAAGGTCAACGCATTCGTAAGTGAGATATTTTCGAACATGCAGGCGGTATGTTCAACCCTATGGGGCGGGTGACGGCTGATACTCGTCCATGGTGTGGTCAGCCAGCTCCGAATCGGACCACCGTCTGCCGCGCATGCGCTTCACGGCCGGGCGCTCCTGGCAGGCCGACGGCGAAGTTGCCAAACGTAGGCTACGAACGGCCTGGTGCAGAAGGCCGGGCGCGGGGTGAAGGAAGCTTCGAAGAGACATTTGTGATTTGGATTTTTGGGAGTGTTCCCGCTACGTGGAGGAATCGCTGTAGTATTTTTTGTAATATCCGTAGTACGCGTAACTGTCACTCATGTTTTTGGTCACCTGGTTTAATACGAGCCCGACGACGTTGGTGCGAAGGCGATCCAGAATACCCAGCACGGTGGCAACGGCTTTCCTGCTGGTTTGTCCCGCGCGCGTGATGACTACAACTCCGTCCACTGCAGTTGCCAGTTGTAGCGGCTCGGCGAAGCCCAGCATCGGTGGAGCATCTACGACGACGAGGTCGTAATCCACGGAAGCGTCTTCCAGGATTTCAACCATGTGAGGCCCTATCAAATCCGACGCACGGCGCGAAGGAGGGCCAGAGGGCAGGATGTGCAGTGTAGGGCATTGCGCTGTCACAATCACCATTTCCCTCCATGGGGTGGATGAGGTGAGAGCTGTCGTAAGTCCCCTGAGATTCGAGACACCGAAGCGCTTGTGCTGCGAAGGACGGCGAAGATCCGCGTCGATGAGCAATGTCTTCTTTCCTTGTTCTGCGTGAGCCAGGGCGAGATGCGCCCCGGTTGTAGACTTGCCTTCGCTCGGCGAAGCGCTGGTGATGAGAATCGAGCGCATGCGCCGGTCAAGATCGCTCAGGATGATGGAATTTCGCAACGTACGGATGGCTTCCGCATAGGAAGCGGCGTTCTTGTAAGATGGCCCACGGTCTGGATCGGCCAGCAGCGCGGGCCCTCTTTCGCCGTCGATCTTACCGGTGGAGAAGGCGCGCGTTAGGCTAAGAAGCTGGGATTTTACAGCGGGCAGAGTCCCGATCACGTCGACATGCAACATCCGCATGGCCTGCTCGGGATCTTTGATGGTGCTGTCGGCCAAATCACCGAGCACCGCTCCCCCAATGCCGAGGGTGGAAGAAACTAAAAAGCTCAGGAACAGCATCAGACCCAGCTGCGGAAAAACAGCAGAGGCGGCGGGGCGCGCGAGATCCGCGATTCGGATACCGCTACTCTGGAACCCGGCGTTGATCCCAGCCTCTTTGATTTTCTTGACGAGTTCTTCGTTGAGCGCCCGGTCTGCTTCGGCTTCCCGTTTAACCTGCTGATATTCGAAAGAACGAACGTTGAGCTTGTCCCATTGTGCCTTGGTTTCGCCCACGGCCGATTTCAGCATGTCCTCGCGGTTCTTGGATTGCCCATATTGGACTTCTATACGT
>JALYIB010000363.1 GCA_030775965.1 Acidobacteriota bacterium
TCAGATCACCTTCACCAAGTCGAGCCTGGGATCGGCCACGACGCCCGGAACCGTCAAGTACGGATACTTCAATAACAGTTCGAGCGTGCCCATTTATTCCCTCACTCCCTCTTGCGGCGATGGCACCGTAACCCTCGCTAACGGTTTTAAACCGCAGCCCTGTTCCGTGCTTGGCGTGGATCCCAACCTCCGCACCCCCTACGTATTCACCTACAATCTGGGCATCCAACGCGCCCTCACCAACAGTCTGGCGCTCGAAGCCACTTATGTTGGCAACCACGCTACAAAATTGCTGGGTCTTGCGGATTTGAATCAGCCGGGCTTAGTCAATGGATTCAGCCCAGGATGGGGCAATCCGGCGGATCCAAACAGCGCCGCCGGCCAATGTCTGGCTAGCGCTCATGCTGTGACCGATGGCAAAGCCACGCCTTACAACAATTGCAGCCCGAACTCGGCTGCCGAGAACGCTGCCCGGCCGTACAGTACGAAGTTTCCTTACTTAGGCAACATCTACCAGTTAACCAATAGCAACGTCTCTAACTACAACGGTCTTCAGGTTTCCTTAGCCCAGCGGGCACAACATGGGCTGTCCTACGTGCTTGGCTATACCTGGTCCCACGCCCTGGGCGAGTCCTCCGACAATCAGAGTTTCATTGTGCCCATCAACAGTTTGAATCCTCGTTCGATTTATTCTTCGACGTCCTTCGATATCAGGCACCACTTCACGGCGTCCATCACCTACGCAATTCCGGGTGTCAAGGCGCCGGGTCAAATCCTTAAAGGCTGGTCGCTCAACTCCATCATCACCATGCAATCCGGCGCCCCCTGGGGCATTAACGACGCCACTACGGATTTTAGCGGCACCAATGAGATAGCGGCACAAAATACCAACGGCGAGCAGTGGAATTTCTACGGCAGCCCGAGCGACTTTCAGACCACCAAGGCCTTGACCGGCACCAACGGCGGCAGTGGGGGTATTCCATATTTCTCCGGCACCAGCAACTCCGCATGCCTTGCAAAAGCTACCGCGAACGGGCCGTTGGCCGTGGCCTCTCTTACCAACCTGGGCTGTTATGCCAGTGGCAGTTCCATTTTGATCCCCCCCGCCTACGGCAGCTATGGCACCGCCGGCGCCAACATTTTCCGTGGCATGCCCTATTACAACGTGGACCTATCCGTCACCAAAGTATTCAAGTTCGGCGAAAACCGCAGCGCGCAATTCCGCGTCGAAGCTTTCAATGTCTTTAATCACGTGAACGTGTCTAACCCGTATGGCGGTCCTGGCGGCGACAATACCTTTACAGATCCTTCTGGCGGAGCGGGATTCGGCTTCCGCAATGAGACGCCGGACATTACCAGTTCCAACCCCGTCCTCGGCTCCGGCGGCCCGCGCGCCATCCAGTTGGGCCTGAAGATTATTTTCTAGCTGGTGATCGGAGGAGGGGCTGAATGTAAATTCAGCCCCATTTAATTCGGAAAAACACACATGCGCAAAACCCTTGCAATCATGCCGGTGATCGTCGTCCTTCTTGCCCTCGCACTGGCCCTGCTCTCCACCCGCGTCCGCTCCGTCGAAGCCCAGGCCAAACCCGGCACAGGTTTCGCCGCCATCCCCGGCACCGTCGGCGGCCAGGACCCCTTCGGCGCCTACGAGCCCGTGAAGAATTGGCCCAAGGACATCAGCACCCTCCCCGGCAACCAGGATTGGACCTGGGGCGCCGGCCAAGGCATCTACGCCGAAAATCCCAACCGCGTTTTCCTCCTCTTCCGCGGCGAGCTCCCCAACATCAAGCGCCCCGCCACCAAATTGCTCCCCGACTTCGGCCCCAGCATCCAGTTCCCCATCGGCCGCTTGCCTTGGCGCGACGCCACAGTCTCCGCTCTCCCCGGCGCGGGCGGCACCGGTCAAGAACCCGACGACGGGCCGAAACTTTGGAAAGGCACCGTCGGTGTCGACGCCAAGTGGGAACACTGCCTCACCGTGGTCGACGCCAACGGCGACATCACCGAAACCTGGACCCAGTGGGACAAAATCTTCAAGCGCCCCCACTACGTCACCATCAACCCCTACGATCCCGAAAAACACGTGTGGGTGGTCGACGATCACATGCACGCCATCTATAAGTTCACCCACGATGGCAAAGAGTTGCTGCAAACCATCGGCACCCCCACCGTCAAAGGCGCCGACGGCACGCACTTCAACCGGCCCACCTTCCTGGCATGGCTCCCCGACAGCACCATGTTTGTCGCCGACGGCTACAACGGCACTCGCGTTGCCAAGTTCGACAAGGACGGCAAATTCCTAATGGCCTGGGGCCAGAAAGGCACGCCTCCCAACGACAAGCGCCCCGGCTACATGAACAACGTCCACGGCATCGCCATCGACCCGCAAACCCGCCGCGTCTTCGTCAACGACCGCGCCAACCACCGCGTCCAAGTGTTCGACGACAACGGCAAATACCTCTATGAATGGAGTTTCGGCGAAGAACCTTCCGACGTCCACCTCGTATATATAGGAGCCGACCGCACCCTCTGGGCCTACGACCGCGGCACTTCGAAGATGTTGAAATACGATCTCGAAGGCCACTTCTTATATTCCTGGGGCATATGGGGCGATGGCCCCGGCGCCTTCTGGGGCGTCCACGGCTTCAGCGTCGACCAGGATGGCAACTTCTACGTAGCCGAAGTAGACGCCGGCCGCGTCCAAAAATTCAAACCCCGCGCCGGCGCCAACCAGGCGTTTGTGGTCAGCAAACCCATCTACTCCGCCTGGAAGTAATTACGGCGCATTCCGGTCAAACGAAAATTCCAATGTGAGCGGCACTACTACTGCCGCTCCGTCTTTAAACCCGGGCGTGAATCTCCACTCACGCGCCGCCGCCATCACGTCTTCTTCCCACTGAGCATCCGAAGACTTCTCGACATGAATGTTGACCGGCAGCCCCTGCTCATCCACGTCCAATGCCACCACCACGGATCCCCCATCTTCCGAAGATGAGTCATGCGGAAACTTAGCTTTAATTAAGGATGGCAGTGAAGCCTCCTCTGGTGGTTTGAACGAAGCCCGCGTGAGGTGCCACTGTCCCACATTGTCAAACGCTTTGTTTACCAGACGGAAGTTCACCTGGATGGTCGCCAGGATTGGTACCGGCATCCCCTCCTTTTCCCCGGGTATGAACTGCCACAGGCCAATCGCCTCGATGGCCTTCTCGTCTAATCCCAATCCCAGTGATTTCGTCACCCTTATATTTTTCGCCCTCCCGTCCTCGCCCACCACCACGGAGACCGTCACCGTCCCCTGCAGTCGTCCGATCCGCGCCTCCTCGGAATAGTGAGGTTCCAGCTTGGACGCGACGCGCGGCGCACTGACCCCGTTTCCAATCCGGTAGACCCCTGCCGGAGTCGACAGAGCGTCCAGCTTGAAATTAACTTCAATCTGCGTTCGCACCTCGACAGGCTCGCCATTAAGCAAAGTTGGCTGGTAAATCCACTGCTTCACCGCATCCGTCGCCGCTTGCACCAGCATCGGATGCCCGCTAACCAGTTGCAGATCTTTAACGGTTCCATCTTTCCCCAACACCGCCGTGAACCGCACTGTTCCTTCGATATGCGCCGCCTTGGCATCTTTGGGATATTCCGGACTAACCCGCTTAATCAACGTAGCTGCCCGAACGATGCCGCTCACCTTCGATGCCGCTGGCGTAGGGGGCGCCATCTCAATAGCGCCCTCCGGCGGTACGAAAACAAACTCACTCCCAGTCAAGACCGGAGTCCAGCCAAGTTTATGGAAGGTAAAATCAATGGTCGTTTCCAGAGTCCCTTGTAATTGAGGAACCGAAACCACTGAGACATTCTTGAAGCGCAACACTACAAAGGTTTTCTGGTCGATCCAAATCGTGATACGCATCGGTACGTGGCCCGCCGGCCCCTGGCTGATGTCATAATCCGCCGCGACCACATAACAATGAACCGGCGCACCATCGAGGATGATGTCTTCGTCGGGAGCAGTTCTTGCCGCTACCAATCCACCCGGAGTTCCACCCAACAACACTGACGGGTCTATAAATCCAGTGGTTGCTGTCGAGCCCGCCGTCGCCGCCGTCTTTCGATACTGCTTCGTCGCCGCCATATAGGTCCAGATTTGCGCGCCGTCGCGGACGACTAATATCTCGGCTGGCCCCACCTTCATTTCGGCACGGAGTTTTTCCGGCGCTTGAGAAATCACATTCCCCGCGATTTCCAACTTCTGCTGCAATCCCTTGCCCTTGTTTTCCACGCTCCCGCTGAATTCGGCGCGATAACTGCGCCCCAGCTTGGAAGCCTGCGCCACTTCATCCAGAATAGCGCGCGCCTCCGGAGAATCCTGCCCACGAGCGGCAACGAACGCCAAAAAAATTAGCGAAATAGTCAACCGCTTCATTGGAATAATGCTATCACGCGACTTCTTTCCTTCCCATCCCCCCGCGATTCAGCCACTTCAAACTTTACATTTGTCCCCATCCGCACCACCCC
>JALYIB010000364.1 GCA_030775965.1 Acidobacteriota bacterium
TTCCACGTTGCCGATCCGCTTCCAGGCATCGCCGCTGTAAAGACGTCCCAACGGAACCTTCGGCACGCCCATCTCGTAAGCATCCTTGCGCGCCAGAAACCCCAGCCGGAACACCTGCAACCCGTGCGCCGCCGCCATGCGGTCCAACTCTTCATTGATCGCGCTCACCAGCACCTGCCGCCAGAAGCGCTCGATCGCGCGCGCCGGCTGGCGCTGTTCCTTCAGCCAATCGAGCATGCTAATGCGATCCAGATCCGCGCGCCGCCCCGCGCGCTCCACCGCCTGCATCGCCCGCCCCACCGCCATTTTCTCACTGAAGGTCAAAAAGCTCAGCTTTAAGAAAGACTCCGCGAAATGCGCCGGCGCCGGCAGCATCCCGGAACGCAGCACGCTCCGCCTTCCGCCCGGTTCGATGAACGTAAACTCGCGCGAAAAGGCGATGTCCTGTTCCACCCCCAGTCGTCGATAAAAATCCAGCAGGTTGACGCAGCAGCGCAGTAGAATATGCTGGCAGTTGTCGATGAATTCCGCTTCTTCGCCGTTGCCCACTTCGTAAGAGGTCGCCCGGCCACCCAGGAACGGCCGCGCTTCCAGCACCTTCACCGAGTGCCCCGCCCCGCCCAATGCAGCCGCCGCGGCAAGTCCAGCCAGACCTCCGCCTATGACGATGACCTCAGCCATCGCAATGCCTATTTTGAAAGGAAGAAACTAAAACGCGACCGGAACCGGTTTGCGACGCCCGCCGCCGCCCCCGCCGGTCAACTCGATCGCCAGCCACAGAACTAGGGCCAGGAAGACGATGTCGGAAGGTTGGAAGTCCATGCGTGGTTTCATTATGGCGCACCGTACTCAAATAGGGCAAGTGACCTACGCTCCAGTACGACCTAGCGAGCGCCCGCACGGGCCCGCGCGCGCCCCAACACCCGCACCACGTTTTCCATCAACTTCAATCCGCAGTTTCCGCCCAGCGTCAGGATCGATTCGGGATGGAACTGCACTGCTTCCATCGGCAATTCGCGATGCCGCACACCCATGATCACGCCGTCTTCGCTCTCCGCGGTAACTTCCAACACCGCCGGAAGCTTCTCCGGAATAGCGTACAGCGAATGGTAGCGGCCTACGTGAAATTCCTCAGGCAGGCCCTCGAACACGCCCACCCCGCGGTTGCGTACCAGCGACGGCTTGCCGTGCATGGGATATCCCAGCACGCCCAATTCGCCGCCGAATGCCTCCACCATCCCTTGCAAGCCCAAACACACGCCGAACACAGGAATCTCCAGCTTGGCCGCGTAGCGCACCAATTCCGGCACCCCAAAATCCGAAGGCCGCCCCGGCCCCGGCGACACCAGAATCAGCGACGGCTGCAATTTGTCGATCAGCTCCAGCGGAAAGCCCGTGCGATAAGTAATGACCTCGGCCCCCGTCTGCCGGGCGTAGTTCGACAGCGTGTGGATAAAGCAGTCCTCGTTATCCACCAGCAGCAGCCGCACTCCCGAGCCCTCTTCCGCACGCGGCGCATACACCGGCTCCGGCTTCTTTTCCGCATCCAGCGCCCGAAAGAAACCCGTAGCTTTCATCAGGCATTCGTTGTGCTCGCTAGCCGGATCTGAATCGTAAAGCAGCGTGGCGCCGGCACTGTAAGCCGCCACCCCATCGCGCAAATGCACCGTGCGGATCGTGATGCCGGTGTTAATGTCCCCATCCATCGAGATCATTCCCACCGCGCCGCCATACCAGCCGCGCGCCGTTTTCTCCAGATTCTCCACCGCCTGCGCCGCCCACTTCTTGGGAGCGCCAATGATGGTCACCGCCCACATGTGCGATAAAAACGCATCCAGCGAATCGAAGCCTTCGGCCAGCGTAGCCTCGACATGATCCACCGTGTGGAACACGCCCGCGTAAGACTCGATCAGCTTCCGCCCAATCACCTTCACCGACCCCGGCACCGCAATGCGCGACTTATCGTTGCGGTCCACATCGGTACACATCGTTAACTCAGACTCTTCTTTTCGCGAATTCAGCAGCTCGCGAATGTTGTCGGCATCGCGCAGCGGATCGCCCGTGCGCCGCGCCGTCCCCGCGATCGGGCAAGTCTCAATGCGCCGCCCCTCGATGCGCACAAACATCTCCGGCGAAGCCCCGATCAGCTGTTCCTCGCCCAACTGCAGAAAGAACTCGTAAGGGCTGGGACTCGCATGCTGAATCTTCTCGAACAACTGCGAAGGACTCCCGGAGTAAGGCGCGCGAAACGTCTGCCGCAGCACCACTTCGTAATAGTCGCCCTGCCGCATTCCCTCGCGCACAGTCTCCACCTTGGCCATGTATTCCTCGGCCGTGTGATCGCTGACAATCGCCCCCGCCTTGGCCCTCTTCCCTCGCTTCAGCTTTTCACCGGTGTGCGCCATCCCCAGCGTGCTAACATCCCCGCGAGCGAAATCGAACTGGTAGCGCTCAATGCGCTCCTTCTTGCGATCCATAAAATAAATGTCATCGCACAAGAATAGGTGCAAGTCTTTCGCATCGTGCCGCGCCAGCTTGCGCTCGATAGGATCGAACTGCAACAGCAAATCGTAGCCGAACGCTCCCACCAGCGCCAGCCGCGCCGACAACGGATGATGAAATTCCTGAAGCAGCGCCCGCACCAGCGAAAACGCCGACGGCTGTTTGCTGCGCTCTTCTTCCGAAAACAACTGTGGCAGCGCCTTCAATTCTCCGCGCAGCACGCCCTCGTCATTATGGAACCGCTCCCAGTGCGGATGCGGCGCCAGCACCGGCTCCAGCAACTGCGTGATCACTCGCCCGCGCGCGCTCAGCGGCCGAATCGTAATGTCCCGCCCCTGCGCAATCATCTCCAGCGGAGGCGCCACCGCCCCCACATCCCACCGCGAATAACGCCCCGGAAACTCGTAGCCTGAGGAAAGATAGATCCCGCGCTGCGTGTCCATCTTTTTAAGCAGCCCCTTCAGCCCGCGGCTATAGGACACGTTCGAAATCGTGCGCGTAACCGCGATACCGCTCGGCGTGGAATAAGTTTCAGGACGCATACAAAACGCGGGGATTAACTTGAGGATATCACCCCCGCCCGTCGCGCCGATAAGCTGGGCATGCGACTGGCTGTCACCCTCATGTGCGCCCTCCCCGCGCTTCTCCCCGCCCAGTTCTCGACGTCTACCCCGCCCGCCTGCAGCAACTACACGCTAGCGACGCTAGCCGACGGCACCTTCGCCTGCGAACGCTACGCCGCCTTCCCCTGGTTCGCCGCGGGCCAAGGCTGGTCCACCCAAGTGTCGATGTTTACAGCCCCGGAGTCAGGCCAAGGAAGAGGCGTCCAGTTTCAGATCGGCCTGGGCCCCGGAGCCTCCGTCAAAGCCGTCTACGGCGGCCTAGCCGGCAACTATGGAAACTTCACCTTCGTCCAACCCCCCGTCCTAGCCGGAAGCTCCGCCCGCCTCGACATTCTTTCCGCCGGCTTCGCCGCCCCCGGTTTAGCCTACGGCCCGCTGTGGGTCCAACTGGGCGCGCCCGACGTCCAGACGCTGGAAGCCGCCAATCTGCAGTTAATCTTTCTATTCGCCGACAGCACCGGAAAATACAACACCCAGCTAGCCGTGCCCCCCATCTTTAACGATCAAGCGACGTCCGCCTGGATCGCCAGTTTTTCCGAAACCCCCATCGACCGCAAGGCCGCATCCGCCAACAGCAATGACTGTTCTTTCGCCGTGGCCAACCTCTCCGCGCAACCGCAGTCCGTAACTGTATCCTTGTACGATCAGTCCGGCAAGCTCATCACGCAGCAACCTACCCCCGTGCTCGCCGCAGGCGTTCAGACCGGCGCCCAAGTAATTCCCGGAGGCGTCTACGGAACCGACTTCGGAACCTTTTTCGGCCTAACCAGCTCCGCGCTAACGTCACCAACGGGAACCATCGACGGAACCGTTCAGTTCACATCCTCCGCCGGACTCCCCATCGCCCCGCTGGTCATCCGCCTGGCCGGAAACAGCATCAGCACCTTCCAGGTCTCACCCCTGCGCCCCTTCATCCCGCCGGTTGAATAAATTCCGCGAACACTTCGTTCGACAGCAGCACGCCACGCGATGTAAGCCTCACCCGTTCACCCGCACGCTCCAGCAACCCATCCTGCACGAACTTCTCCACCACGTCCGCGAACCCGCAGCTCGCAATCCCCTCGCGCAATCGCAGCCCCAAGAAAAACGCTTCCGAAATCGGCTCAGCCGCCACGCGTTCAATAACCCCGTGCCCCGCCACGTAATCCGCCGCGCTTTCCGGATTCTGCCAACGCATGACGCCGTCAAACGAATGCGCGTCCGCCCCGAATCCCAGGTAAGGCTCCCGCTTCCAATACTTCAAATTGTGCCGCGACTCAAACCCCGCCCGCGCAAAATTAGAAATCTCATACCGCTCGATCCCCAATCGCGCCAGTTTCTCCACCGCCGTCTCGTAGAAATCCGCCATAGCGTCTTCCCCCGGCACATCCCCCGCGCCGTACCTCGATCCCAGCACCAGCAGCTCGCGCCCCAACCGGCTGTCCTCGTCCACCTCCAGCATGTAGACCGAAACATGCGGCACCGCCAAGCGCTCGACCCAATCGAGAGACTGCTTCCAACTTGCCTCCGTCTGCCCCGGCAGCCCTGCAATCAAATCGACGCTGATCGATTCAATCCCCGCCGCCCGCAGCAGCGCAATCTCCTGTTCCACAACCTCCGCCGTATGCCGGCGGCCCGTTCGCGCCAGCTCCTTCTGTACGAACGACTGCACGCCCAGACTCACCCGATGAATCCCCGCCCCGCGCCACGAAGCGATCTTCTCCGCCGTCAGCCCCCCCGGAGCCGCCTCAATCGTAGCCTCCGCCCACTCCCGCCCCGGAATCGCCGCCAGTATCGAGCCCAGCGCGTCCGCCCCAAGCTGGCTAGGCGTCCCCCCGCCCAAATAAACCGTTTCCGGCGTCCAACCCCACTCCGTAGCCCGCAACTCCTTCATCAGAACATCCACATACCGCGTCTCCAACTCCCGCGGAAACACCCCTGAAGCAAAGTTGCAATACGTGCACTTCTGCGCGCAAAACGGATACGAAATGTAAACTCCAGCCACGCTTAGAGACTCACGTCTTCGCCGATTTGCCGCCCGACAGCCCCCGCCACCAGTTCCACCAAAGTCTGCCCTGAATCCGCCGCCACGAAAGCGCCGCGCCCCGCGTCCCAATCCAGCTTGAAACTCTTCATTTGCGCCGAAACCCATACCTGGCTCACCGGCGCATTGGGGCTCACCACGAACTTCGCCGGAGGGTCCTCGAACTCAATCACCAGCGCCCCTCCGTTGAAGTCCGCCTCGAATTCGTGCCGCTCCCCAGCCGCAGAAAGCCGCCGGTAAAGGTCTTCGAGCGCCTGGTCGGCGCGTGTTCTAAACTCTTGTTCATCCATGGTTTTGCGAGGTCCATCACCAGCATAGCGCGCAATAAATCTGCTACTCTTGG
>JALYIB010000365.1 GCA_030775965.1 Acidobacteriota bacterium
CGGTGAGGGCAAGATAAGCTTAGTGTCATCTCCACACGCTGCTGCCGATGCTGGTGTCGATTTACGCGATTTTCGGGCTGCCGGATACGCCTTCAAATCACAAACGCACCAAAGCACGGGACGAGCACCGGAGGGCCGGCCGGTATCACATTCCGCGTAGCGCCATCACGTGCACGATCCCATGGGGAGGCGCACCCCTGGCCCCGGCGGGGCCGTTGTGGATTCTAAAAAGCTGGGTAGCCGGCGCTTATTGTGGGGCTGCGCGAGGCGGACCGGGAATTTCCTTTGACACCGGTCTTATAAACATGCTGTCGTCGATCGGCTCGTTTTCCCGGATACGCTGGATAAGAATTGTCGAGTGCGAGTCCAGTTCGGTCCTGGGACCAGCCGGTTCCATGTGGATTTTAAAAGGGTACTTGACGCCGTTACCCGCATCTCTATAGTCGTCGTAATCCACTTGATAAGGGCTGTCTCCAACGGCAGTCGGCACACGAGTGTAGCGACGCAGCAAGAGCCCGGAAGTGGTGTCGAAGTACAGACGGACGGGCACGCCTTCGGAAGGCTCACCGACTAAGACATAAACGTCGGCGGCCCCAACTTTCTCGATGCCTTCCACTTTTAAATTCGCGTAGTCCTTGGCTATGTTCAGCGGCTCGTATAAATCGGCGCTTCTCTTCTCCCGAATCGCGTCTAATGCAATCAAGGGCGCCACCCTGCCTCGGTCGTCCCGGGTCCAGGCCCCGGTTCCGTCGGAACCGTTCAGATAGGTCGTCTTACTGGTTTTTGCGGTACGCAGGAGAAGACCTGGCGCCTTTTGATAAATCTCCACTTCGGCTGGCATTGGCTTCACTCCGCCAGGTCCGGTGGGCACATCCTGTTTTGCCGTGATGATGCGCGTCTTTATCTTTCTGATATTTTGTTCGCCCCCGAGCGCGTTCAGGTATTTCGCAAGAATCTCAGAAGCCGGCGGCAGCCCAGCTTCGGATTTCGCCTCGGCTGGATTATCGGGCCGCGGGAGCGGGGGCGTGTTTTGGGGAATCGGGTGGCCTTGGTGACAGGTGTAGCATGTGATGACCTGCTTGCCCTCGAACGTCTTGCGGTTCAGTTCGGCAGTCATGGTGATCATCCCACGCGCGACGTCTTTCTTCTTGACATCGTCGCGGTCGAACCCCATTTCGACGTGGCAATACTCGCAGGTCACTCCAAGCGCGCCCGTAATAAGGTGCATGGATTGATTGAAGGAATCCGCGGGGCTTTCCTGCAACACTTTGATGTTCTTGAAAGCTTCGCCGGCCAATTTGGGACGGCCGGCAGGCTGACCCAGGCCATGTTGAGCCGTCAAAAGCAACCCAACGCCATAGGCGCACCCCATCACGGGCGGCTGAAAGCGTCTAATTCTTCTTAAGTGTCGAGCGAGCGTTTCTATCATATGTCTCACCATTGGACCTGTCTGCCGCGATTGCATCACCGATCAGCATAACATAGTGAGATTCTGTTTCAACCAGTTCGCGAAAGCGACACGAAAGCGGCTCAATCCGACAAGCTAACTTTGTTGCGATATACTGATTCCGTCGTCAACTGGTATGGTTGACCCCGAACGGCAGACAACTGAACAATTGAGGAGAACCACTATGCAGCGCTGGATTCGTGTATCCGCGACCTTTTCCGCCGGACTCGTTCTAGGAATGGTCGCGATCAAGTCAATCGATGCCCAACAGGATAAAGGGATTGGCATCCGCTTGAATCATGTCGGGATTTCCGTGAAGAACTTGCAGGAGACAGTAGACTACTACACCAAGACCCTGGGCATGCGCGAAGGGTTTGTGATGCGCGACAGGAACGGCAACCCCGGCACTGTGTCTGTGCAGGTCGATAAATATACCTTCCTGGAATTGTCGCAAGCTAATACCGACCGCCCCGTCGGAATCAATCACATTGGTTTTCAAACCGAAAACATGAACGACACCCTGGCTGAGCTAAAGAGGCGGGGGATCATGGTGCCCGATCCTACTTCGGTGGGCAGCGGCGCGCCTCACACCAGCATCAACGATCCGAATGGAGTGCGTTTGGAAATGCTCGAATTCGTTCCGGAGTCAATGCAGCGGAAGGCCATCGAGGCTTATAAGTAATCTTTCCGCGGCCCGTGCAAATCGTTCCGGCGGAGTTTGACGGTGGGGAATCCCTTGCTCGACCCTCTGGAACGCCGATTACTTCTTCTTTGTCCCTGGCGCATACGTCTGGTTGCAAGTGCGCCAGCTCGGACGAGGCGATGGAACACTTCTTCGACCCGCAAATCCTCGCTGTGTGGCCCACCCGCGTTATCCAGCCAGGACCCCTCGTCCAAGGGCGACTCCTGAGCGCACGAGTAAGCCATTTGACCCAGCTTGTGGCTATATAGCGCCTATATAGTCTAGATGTCGTTGAAAAGCCGAAGCGGGCATGTAGTGGCTCCGATGTGCGAGGCGCGGGCAGGTCGGCGGTGGTTAAATCGAACAGCAGTTCATGCCTGCCAACAGCAACTTGCCGCGAGCCACTTCGCGATTGCCCATCCGATTCGGGTACAAAAAAAAATGGGCGGGGCTAGAGGCATGTTTTATCAACATGCCTCCAGTTACCCGCCCGTGGCGCGCCTGGATTATCCGCTCTAGAAATTCAGCTTCAATCCAAACTGTATCTGCCGCGGCGTCGAGCCAGGAGCGCTCGACGTGATCTTGCCGGCGGTGCCGGTGTTCGCCACGACCACGGTCGTGTTAGTGCCACTGTAAAGCATGCTGTTCGGCAAAGCAAAATTCTCATGGTTTAAGAAGTTAAAGAACTCCGCCCGGAACTGCACTCTAAGCTTCTCCGAAATCTTCGTGTCTTTTAGGAGAGAAATGTCCGCGTTGAAGAAACCGGGACCGCGCAATGAATTTCTTGCCGTATTGCCGGTGGTCCCTGCGGCTTGCAGACTGTAACACGCTGGATTGAACCATTGGGCGACGGTCTGGGCCCCCGCATACGGATCGCAGCCGCTAACGTAGTTCGGACGCGAGAAAAGGTTGATTGGTCCTAACCCGGAGCGATCCATCCCGGTATATACGTTAAACGGAAGGCCGCTAGAGGCACTCAGAATACCGCTGATTTGCCAGCCTTCCACTAGCCGATTGCCGTGGAACGGCAATGCCACCACGCCGTTCACCCTCAAGACGTGGGTGGTGTCATAGCTGCACGGGCCGCGATCGGACTTTTGGTCAAACGGATTCGCCAAACCCGAGGGGGTCGAGCTAATTCCGTTGAAACTTCCCACGGCGAACGCGCCGTCATCGATGCACTTGGACCAGGTATAGGCGAGCTGCGCCTGCACACTGCGACTAAACCTGCGGTTCACAACGGTCTGCAATGAGTTGTACCGGGACGTACTGATTGGCTCGGGCGTTGTGAAAGTGCCTAATGCGGGGTTCAGACGCGCGTTGGCGACGCCGGCCGCATTAGTGAAGTGATAAACCCCGTTGGAATCGACCACCGGAGTCGGTGGATTTTGCTCCAAGCCGGTCAGAAGATGAACGCCGTGCGAGCCCACGTAACCGACAGTCAACACCGTAGCCGGGGCGATTTCGCGCTGAATATTGAGATTGTATTGAATCATATACGGGGTGGTGTTAATGTGCGGATCCCAGCCGATGTTTGCCGTGGGGGAATTCGCGCCAGCCGAAGCCGGGACAGACGGGTAGGTGGCGCCGGGTTGCGTCGATACCACCCACGGTGTAGCCGAACCGAACCCAGTCTGATACGCTTGCACGGTAATCGGGTCGTGGAATATGCCAACGCCCGCGCGAATCGAGGTCTTGTGATTGGCAAAGGGGTCGTACGCGATTCCGACGCGCGGATCGAAGTTTTTCCAGGTGGGATTCGAAAGGAAAACGTTAGGGATTTGAGTAAATCCCGTGCTATGGAGGAAATCGGTAACCGCGTACAGCCGGCCTAGCTGCTCGGTTGGATTGGTCATGAATTCCCAGCGGAGACCCGCGTTGACTGTGAGTTTCGACGTCACTTTCCAATCGTCCTGAATATACGGCGCGATTTCGGTCTCGCGATAATCCCGATAGGCGGAATTGCCGGATGCGGGAACCACTGTCTGTACGGTGCGTGATGTGCCCGCCAGGAAAGCGGAAAGGCTACTGAAGGACCAGACACCGTTATCTAAGAGCGGGTCCCAGCTATTGTTTTGCAACCTCGATACGGCGATCCCAAATCTTACGCTGTGGGCACCCCGGGTCCAAAGCATGTCGTCCCCTACGCTGTACCGGCTCCCAGCCAAATTAAAGCGGCCAGTGCCGTAAGCGGCCCCTACCGGAGTGATATTGGACCCCAGGTTCACTAAACCGTCCGTCAGTGAGGCATCGTTGTAAAAATTGAGTGGTTGAGCACCGTTGGCGGTGACGTGATTTGGCTCATCCGAACTTTTCGTGGGACGAGAGAAGCTGAACCGCGCAAGATTGATAAGGTTAGGAGTTAAGATGTGCCGCTCCTCCAGAGTTGAATACTGCGCGTGCGAGTGGTCATACCCGGGCCAATAAGGCAGCGGTCCCCCTCCGGTGCCCGCAGCCGCGCCAGTAAACGGCTCGACCTCGGCAGCTTTGTCAGAGAAATATCGCACAAACAGCGAATCCTTCTCGGTGAAAGTGTAGTCAAAGCGGGCCAACACGTAATCCTCGTGAATTGTTTGGTTGCCGTAGGTGGCCGCTGTTCCGGTCAGCCCGTTGGCGCTGATGGTACCCGCATCCGGTTTCGGATAGAGGGCCAGCGTGTTGGCGATGGCCGCACGGGTTGCCGGATTGGTCGCCGTGATGGTGCACGCGGCGGGACAATTGGGCACAGTGGCGACCCTGTTCTCCTCCAACAGTTGCCGGATTCCTTCATAGTCCACGAAGAAAAATGCTTTGTTTTTCTTCACCGGGCCACCCAGGCTGCCTCCAAATTGATTCCGGCGGAAGGGTGATGCATCGCTTTTCGAGGAGAAGTAATCGCGCGCGTCGAGCGCGCTGTTGCGGAGGAAATCGAAAGCTGAGCCGTGGAACGCGTTCGTGCCTGACTTGCTGACTGCATTGATCACCGCGCCGTTGCCGCCGTACTGCGCCCCGTAAGCGTTGGTCAGAGTCTGGAACTCACCAATCGCCTCTACGCCCAGTGACGAACCCGTGATCGAGCCGATGCCATTGTTCCAGAAGCCCTGCAGGTTCTCATCGTCGAGCATGATGGCCTGACCTTCCGGCCGTCCTCCCGCCACCGAGTACTGCGCCGCCCGCCCCTGCATGGCACTGTTAGGCGATTGAACGGTAGCAACGCCCGGCGCCAAAAGAATCAATTGCTCGAAGTTCCTGCCGTTCAACGGCAGCTCGCGCATCTGCTGCTGTGAGGTGTAGGTGCCGATCGCGGCGTTGGTGGTTTCGACTTGGGAGACCTGCCCCTCCACTGTAACCGCCGTGCTCGTCTGTCCCACACCGACCGAAAAATCGACCACGGTTTGCG
>JALYIB010000366.1 GCA_030775965.1 Acidobacteriota bacterium
CATCCACATCCTTCCTCCCCGCCCGCCGGAACGGCCCGAGCACGAAACTTGCTCCATCCCCGATGGGGACGGCGGCCCCGGTTTCATCCACGGGCCTGATACCTAAGCGAACCCTGGGAAACTGCTGTGTACCCAGGCTACCGATTACGCTTTTCACTCCGTTATGGCCGGCCGCCGAACCTTGCGGACGGATGCGCAGCTCCTGCCACGGAATGGCTAGCTCGTCATATACCAACAGTAAACGATCCGCTTGCAAGCCGTACCGTTCGAGCAACCCCTTGACTGCCGGGCCGCTCAGATTCATAAACGTTTGCGGCTGGGCCAGGGCGACGCGTTTGGCGCGGATCGTTCCTAAACCCACTCGCGAAAAATTCTCTTTCCGGGTCACGCGGATGGAATTCTCCGCCGCTAACCGGTCGATCACCATGAAGCCCAGATTGTGCGGAGTGTTGTCGTACTCCGTTCCGGGATTGCCCAGGCCGACCACCAGATATTCGATTTCGTCTGGCATCTAAATTGGCCGCGGCGCTGGAGCGGGGCGCTACTTCTTCTTTTTCTCTTTCTCGTCGGGCGCGGCTTCCTCGTCTTTCTTGCCCTTCTTGATGACTTCGGGCTCGGCTGCGGCGGCGGGGGCCGCGGCTTCGGCAGCGGCGGGCTCGGCTTCCACCTTGATGGTGATGACGTGCGAGATGACGGAATCCGCGGGGCTCAGGAGCTTAGTGGAGCCGACCAGCGGAATTTCGCCGGCGCGGACGCTTTGGCCGATCATCAGCTCGCTGACGTCTACCGTGAACTCTTCGGGAATCTCGTCGGGCAAGCACTCGATTTCAATTTCGCGCGTGATGAGTTCATGCAGGCCGCCTTGCAGCTTGACGCCTTTGGGATCGCCGACGGTGTGGACCGGGACCTTGACGCGGATGCGGGCGGTGAGGTCGATGCGCTTGAGGTCGATGTGCAGGATATTTTCTTTGATGGGGTCGTTCTGCCAGTCGACGATCATTACCGGAGTGGTTTCGCCGCCTCTGACGGCGATGTCGAAGATGGTATTGTGACCGGTCTTGCTGTGCAGGATGCGGTTGATCTCTTTGGGGTTGATGGCGACGGCTACGGCGTCGCCACCGGCGCCGTAAAGCACGGCGGGGGCGGAGCCTTTGGCGCGGAGGCGGCGGGCTTCATTTTTGCCGCGCAACTCGCGGGGCTCGGCTGCTATTGTGATTTCTTTTCTCATGGTCTCTTCCTAAACAAATAACGTACTGACGGAACCGTCTTCGTGCACGGACTGGATCGCTTTTGCGAGCAGCGGGGCGACTGAAAGCGGTTTAATGCGCTTGCAGTTGTCGGCTTGATCGGGCAATGGAATCGAGTTGGTCACGATTACTTCTTCTAAATCCGAATTCTCTATTCTTTCTACCGCCGGGCCTGACAGCACGGCGTGGGTGGCACAGGCTCGCACCGAGCGGGCCCCTTGTTTGAGCAACGCTTCGGCGCCTTTTACTAGCGTCCCGGCGGTGTCGATCAAATCATCCACGATCAGGCAATGTTGTCCTTCCACGTCGCCGATGATATGCATGACTTCAGCCACGTTTATTTCCGTACGGCGCTTGTCGATGATCGCCAGGGGCGAATTCAAGCGCTTGGCAAAGGCGCGGGCACGTTCCACGCCACCCGCGTCGGGCGAAACTACTGTCAGATTATCTCCGCCCATGGTGTTGAAATAGTCGATCATTACCGGCGCCGCGAATAAATGGTCCACCGGCACGTCAAAAAAACCCTGAATCTGCGCTGCGTGTAAATCCAGCGCCAGGATGCGATTGGCTCCGGCACGCTCGAGCAAACTGGCCACGAGGCGCGCCGAAATCGGCATACGCGGACGGTCCTTACGATCCTGCCGCGCGTACCCATAATAGGGTAACACTGCGGTGATGCGTTCCGCTGACGCGCGCTTGAGGGCATCCATCATTAATAGGAGCTCCATCAGGTGGCGGTCGGTGGGGCGGCAGGTGGGCTGGACCACGAAGACGTCGGCGCCGCGCACGTTTTCCTGGATTTGCAGGTGTACTTCGCCGTCTGAGAACTGCTTGACGTTGACGGCCGCCAACTGGCAGCCGAGCTCATAGCAAATCTCCGCGGCTAACGCCGGATTGGCGTTGCCCGAAAACACTTTGAAGTGGTTGAACCTCATTGCGCGTGCCGGCTTGGGAGCGGCCATAAATCGTGGGCGGGACCGGCGGCGGCCAATTGCTTCCGCCACATCCGCCGGTAGCTCGCTCGGCTCACCAAGCGGGCCGGCAGTATGCGGCTGGCCTTCGTCACCTTGTCCCCCTCCAAAACCGTTTTGACGAGATCGCGCTCGGCGGATGACTCAAAGAGGGCGAATAATGCCGACCCACTTCCCGTCATGCGGGCTCCGGCCGCGTGTTTCCGCAATCGGCTCCACATCTTTTTAAGCTGGGGATGCTGACTAAAAACGGCGGACTCGAAGTCGTTCGCGCTGAGCGTGCTCGCCGCTCTCGCCGAACGCAAGTCACCAAGCGTCCGTACAAAGAGCTGGAAACTACTCATTTTACGTGAGGCACCGGGTGAAGTCAAACCGAGGCCAAGGGCTTGGTAGGCGGCTGGCGTCGAGACGTGGATGCCGGGGCTTATTAATAGGACGGGGTCTTGGGCTATGTCCGGCAGCGCGTAGAGTTCGGTGCCGCGGCCCAGGGCCAGGGCGGTGCCGCCGGTCAGGAAGAAGGGGACGTCGCTACCTAACTCCTCGGCCAGGTTTAAGAGGCGGCCGGGGGGAAGGGGGCGGTGGGCTAGGGCGGGGATCGCGAGGAGCACGGCGGCGGCGTTGCTCGATCCGCC
Organism: Acidobacteriota bacterium; assembly: GCA_030775965.1. Classification (GTDB taxonomy): domain Bacteria; phylum Acidobacteriota; class Terriglobia; order Bryobacterales; family Bryobacteraceae; genus Palsa-187. The sequence goes on from JALYIB010000366.1 coordinate 2,851, forward strand.
GCCGAGGCCGGCACCCATGGGGATTTTTTTGTCGAGGCGGAAGCGGATGTGGGCGTGGAGTTTTAGGGCTTCGAGGACGGCGCGGGTGGCTCGCAGGACCAGGTTGTCGGGGATGGACTGGGGGTCGTCCAGTTCTAAGCGGGTGTGGCGGGAGGGATGGTATTCGATTTCCAGGGTGTCGGCCAGGGAGATGGTTTGGAAGACCGTGCGGAGTTCGTGAAAATTGTCGGGGCGTTTGTGAAGTACGCGAAGGTCGAGATTGATCTTGGCTAGCGAGCGGAGACGGAGGCGCGGCACTTTAGTAATGGACTAGAGATTGGACGTCCAGGCCGGGGAGTTTTTCGCGGCCGTTCAGGAAGTCCAGTTCGATGACGAATTGGAGTCCAACGACTTCGCCTTTTAGTTGGCGGACGAGTTTGGTGACGGCGGCGGCGGTGCCTCCGGTGGCGAGGACGTCGTCGACGATCAGGACGCGATGGCCTGCTTCTACGGCGTCGCGATGGATTTCCAGGACGTCGGTTCCGTATTCGAGTTGATACTCCACGCGTTCCGCGGCGGCGGGGAGTTTGCCGGGTTTACGCACGGGGACGAAGCCGGCGCCCAGGGCGTAAGCGACGGCGGGAGCGAAGATGAAGCCGCGGGCTTCGATGCCCACGACGGTGTCGATGCGCTGGCCTTTGAACTTTTCGCTGAGGCCGTCGATTACGGACTTCAGCCCCTGCGTGTCTTTTAAGAGCGTGGTGATGTCATAAAACAAGATGCCGGGCTTGGGGAAATCGGGGA